>JABFXT010000322.1 GCA_013361595.1 Nocardia sp.
GTGGTGATCTCCGCGGTCGGGCAGTTGTCGCGGCCCCGGGTCCCCGCCATCCCGGGGGCCGGCAGTTTCACCGGTCCCGCGTTCCATTCGGCGATATGGGATCACGCTGTCGATCTCACCGGGAAGCGGGTCGCCTGTATCGGCACCGGCGCGAGCGCCATCCAGTACGTTCCGCAGATCCAGCCCGTGGTCGAGCACCTGACGCTCTTCCAGCGCACGGCCGCCTGGGTGCTGCCGAAATTCGATACCGACTACTCCCCGATCCAGCACAAACTGTTCGCCCGGATCCCCGGGATGCTGCTGGTGGAGCGGCTGGGCTGGTGGCTGACCGCCGAGATCTCCGCACTGGGGCTGGTGGAACTGCCGGTCATCGCCCGTCTCGTCTCCCGGATCGCCGCGCGCAACCTGCGCGAGAACGTCGCGGATCCCGGGCTCCGGGCGAAACTCACCCCCGACTATCCGATCGCCTGTAAACGCACCCTGTTCTCCAGTGACTACTATCCGGCACTCACCCGGCCGAATGTCGAGGTGACCACGTCGGGGATCACCGAGATCACCGCGCAGGGGGTCCGGACCGCCGACGGGACCCTGCACGAAGCCGATGTGATCATCTACGGCACCGGGTTCAAGGGCACCGAGTTCCTCTGGCCGATGCGGATCACCGGCCGGGGTGGCCGGCAACTCGCCGAGGCGTGGTCCGAGGGCGCGCACGCCTACTACGGAATGGCCGTACCCGAATTCCCGAATCTGTTCATGGTCTACGGACCCAATACCAACCTGGGCGTCGGATCGATCATCTACATGATCGAATCGCAGTCCCGCTACATACGCCAGGCGGTGGAACTGCTCGCCCGCGAACCCGGTCATGTCCTGGAGGTGCGCGGCGATACCGAGCGCGCCTTCAACGAGGCCCTGCAGAAACGCCTCGAACGCACGCCGTGGAATTTCTGCTCCAGCTGGTATCGCAATGCCGCCGGCAAGATCACCAACAATTGGCCGGGAACGGTCACCCGGTATCGCCGGCGCGTACGCAGGATCGACCCGCGGGACTACACCCTCACCCCCGCCGCCTGACCGCGTCCGCCGCGCGATCATCCTCACATGTGCTCCTGGTCTCTGGGCTGGGCGGCCCGGCCCTGCCAGGCTGGCTTCCGGGACCGAGGAGGTGGCGAAAGTGGCCGGAACACAGGGCGGTCGGGCACCGGTGGTTTTCGAGGCGGCCGCTCGGAGCGCGGGGTTCGATCTCGATCCGCCGCAGCGGGCGGCCGCCACCCGGCTGGCCCGGGTCGCCGACGAGATATCGCGCCGACGCATCTTTTCCGGGCGCGACACCCCGCGCGGAGTGTACGTGTGGGGGCCGGTCGGCCGCGGGAAGAGCTGGCTGGTCGACACCTTCTACGACGCCGCGCCCACCACCCGTAAACGGCGGGTGCATTTCCACGAGTTCTTCCGCGAATTCCACACCCGCTACGCCGCCCACCGCAGCGAGAAGCGCGCCTGCGACCGAGCCGTGCGGGACCTGCTCGGCGATTACCGGCTGGTGTGCTTCGACGAGTTCCACGTGCACGATCCGGGCGATGCCACGATCATGGCCAAGGTCATGGATTCCCTCTTCGCGCAGCGGATCACCCTGGTCGCCACCTCGAACTATCCGCCTGCGGGACTGCTGCCGAATCCGCTGTTCCATCATCTGATCGAACCGCTGGCCGCGACGCTGGAGACCGCGCTGGACGTGGTGCAGGTCGCCGGTCCGTACGACTACCGGCAGCGGCGCGGACCCGGAAGTGCCGCGGCGGAGTTCGGCCGCGGCGGCTTCCTCTGGCCCGGTACCGCCGCTCAGCTCGTGGAAGCCGGCCTGGTCCCGCCGGTCCCGGCCGAACGCGAACCGGTCGCTCTCGGTAGTCGGTCGGTGATCGCCCGCGCGGTGCGCGGGGACGCCGTCTGGTTCGATTTCACCGACCTCTGCGCCGGTCCGTACTCGACCATCGACTATCTGCTGCTGGCCGACCGGTTCCGGAACTGGACACTGTCGGGCCTACCGCCGCTGTCCACCACCGACCGCGAGGCCGCGCAACGTTTCGCCAACCTGGTGGACGTCCTGTGCGACCGGGACCGCCGCCTGCACCTCGTCGCCGCCGCACCGCTGGCCGACTGTCTCACCGGTGACCGCCTGCCGCCCGATATCCAGCGCACCGCCAGCCGTCTCTCGCTGCTGCCGGGCGCCACCGCCGTGGTCCACGCCGGTGGTCTGTAATCCGGGAACAACCAGAGATCCTGGGCCGCCGTCGCCCGGACGAACGCGATCAGCGACCGCACCCTGGTCAGGGCGTATCCGTCGTCGCTGTCGTGACCGAACAGCGGTACCGGCACTTCGCCGTTCTCTAAGGCGCCCGCCCGGGCCGCGCAGGCCACCTGTTCCGCAGCCGGCGGGTTGCCAGGTGGCCGCACAGCAGGACGATCCAGGAGATCGCGATCGCCGCGGCCAGGCCCAGCGGATAGTTCCGGTCCAGCAGGCTCGGATTGCCGGTGGCCGGGGACAGCAGCATCGGGAGCGCCACCAGCACCAGGGTGACCGTACCGACCGCACCGCAGGTGAGCAGACCCCACCGAGTGGCCGGCACCAGCCGACCGGCGGTGTATCCGGCCGCGACGCACAGCGGAGCGAACACTGCATCGTGCAGCAGTATCGCGACGACAGCCCCCAGTGCGACCTCACGGATGGTAGCGGGACCGAGATCGGCGAACAGGGTGACGCCATACCCCGCGAGGGCGAGCCCCGCGAGCAGCAGCACGATCCGCAGAGTCCTCATCGGATCACCTCGATCCGGGACAGCCACTTCGTCTGCAGAACGCCGGGCCGATCGGGGGCGATGAGGCGGCACGGATAACCGTGATCGAGATCAAGGGTTTCGCCGTTGAGGGCGAGCGCCACCAGCGTGCGATCGTCGGTGACATGGAGATGAGGTAAGTGCGAAACCCGATAGATACCGGCCGGTTCCAGCGATTCGCACCGGACCGCGCCGAGTTCGGTCGAGCCTGTCGCCGCCAGTAGGTCACGGAGCCGGACCCCGGTCCAGTCGGCGGTGGCACTCCATCCTTCGACACATGCGATCGGTAGGCGGGCGGTGGTCTGCGGCAGCGCGAGCAGGTCGGCGCGCGTGAACTCGCGGCGCCGATCTCCGGCGATCACGGTCAAACGGTAGTCCGGGTCCCGGGCCGGCCTCTCGATACCGGCGCGGGCGGCGGTGCGGTTCACCGGCAGGTTCTGCGGGCCGGTACCGCTGCGTGGTGCCAGCACCGCGAGCGGCCGCAGGAACCCGACCGACTGCCCGGCGACCGAGAGCACGGCGACGACAGCCGCGGTGCCGGCCCCGGCCAGCGCGGCACGCCGGGACAGCCGGATATCCGGATCGGGCGGTGCCGTATTCGCGGCCTGCCCGCGCAGCGCGTCCCGGACGACCGGCAGTTTCACCGCGAGATGAACCGCCAGCGCACCCAGCGCGAGATAGGCCGTCGCGTAGTGCGCGGCCGGGAAATAGAAATCCCACCAGTAGTACTGGGCGATATTCGACAATCCGGTGGCCAGCTGGAACAGGACCGACCCGACGAGTACCGCGATCGAGAGTCGCTCCAGTGCCCGCCGCGGGCCGCCCAGGATCGGGCGCGCGAACAGCCGCGGATACACCGCCCACAACTTCACCAGCACCAGCGGAATCGCCGCGATACCGGACAGCACATGGGTGCCCTGTGTAACCCGGTACAGCCACGCCGGGTTCGCCGGCCAGCGGAACCAGCCGGGCGGATGCTGGATCAGATGGCTCAGCAACCCGGTGAGGAAGCAGAGCACGATCGCGGCACCGAGCCACCGGCCGACCCGGGCGGCGACCTCGGGTCCTCGCCCACCCGTCACCGCGGCCACCCCCAAGGACCGTGAACCGGGGCTCCGGTCCCGTTCCGGAATCCGAGCACGGCAGTGGGACCGGCGGTTCGGCTGTGATCTGTGGGCACGATGTCACGCTAGGCGTGAACGCGCGCGAAATCCGTGACAAAACGATGACGTCGCGCCGCCCGGCGCTCAGGAGGTTCCGCGCCGGCCGCCACGTGGTACGTCCCGGAAGGGGACAGCGTGGTCGGATCGTGCTTCGCGGGGCATGCCGAGCACACGTTCGCTGATCACATTGCGGGCCATTTCGGTGGTGCCGCCACCGATACAGCTCACCTGCCGCATCAGGAAGATATCGCCGGTATCGCCGAGATCCCCGGTCCAGATCGCACCGGCCGCGGCGGCGATCTCGAATTCGATGGTGGCCCGGCGTGATTCGGCGATACCGCGGAACAGGCGGCCGATGGCGGCCGACTGATCGGAGATATGCCCGGCAGCCATCCCGGTGCCGAGCCGGCGCTGGAGTTCGGCGCCGACGACCTCGAGCACATGGGCCTCCCCGACGAGATCGCGGACACCCGGTTCATCGACGGTTCCGGCCCGGCAGGCGATCTCGACCGGGGATCTGTCGGAGATGGCGGGTTTCTCGGGCACCGTCACATACGGCGATTCCGACAGCAGGCGTTCGTGGTACATCCAGCGGGTCCCGACCGTCCAGCCACCGTACACCGCGCCGATCCGATCGGAATCGGGCACCCGCACAACGGTGAGGAATTCCTGGCAGAAGTCCCGGGCACCGTTGAGCATCTCGATCTGGTGCACCTCGATGCCCGGCTGCCGGATCGGCAGCATGAACACTGTCAGACCGCGGTGCTTCGGCACGTCCCAATCGGTGCGGGCCAGGCACAGCGCCCAATCGGAATACCATGCGCCGGTGGTCCAGATCTTGGCGCCGTTCAGAATCCAGTCGTCGCCGTCGCGGACGGCGGTCGTCACGGCGCCCGCCACATCGGAGCCACCGCTGGGTTCGGAGAGGAACTGCATCCAGATCTCCTCGCCCCGCAGAATGGCCGGGATATGGCGGCGCTTCTGCTCCTCGGTCCCGAAATCGAGCAGGACCGCCGCGCACGGCGACAGCGTGGGCACCTGGGTTCGGGAGGGATATTCGTAGCCGGCCAATTCGGCCGTGAACGCCCGCTGGTGTTCGACGGTGAGCCCGCGGCCGCCGTATTCGACCGGGACGGCGATACCGGCGAACCCGGCGTCGTAGAGGGTGCGCTGGAGCCGGCGGTCGTAGGCGACAGCCGCCAGTTCGTCCTCCCGGGCGACGTTGCGCAGCCCGGAGACGGCCTCGGCGCGGTAGGGCCCGAGATTGTCCCGGATCCAGGCGCGGGCCCGCCTGCGGAAGCTCGCCACATCCTCGACGACGCCGGTCGGACCGCCGGCACCGGATACTCCCGTGGGCCCGGCGGACGGCCCGGTCCGCACAGCCGGCTCGGCTGCGCTCGAAGCCCCCGCGGTAGGACGCCGGGCCGCCATCGCCGGGCCCGGCTCGCGCGC
>JABFXT010000277.1 GCA_013361595.1 Nocardia sp.
CGCGATCGATGTCTTGGTGGGCAGCACAATATGCATCGGTGTGAGCACCAGGCGGCGGATCTCCGGTCGCCGGGCGTAGAGGCAGAGGTAGAACAGGACCGCGCCGGCGACGGCGAGGGCCGCCCACGGCGGAACCGGTGGTTGTGGGTTCAGCGTGAGTGTGCCGGTCCAGGTGCCGATCCCGAAGATCGCGCACAGGGCAGCCAGGCTGAGGAAACAGACCACCAGCGCGACCTCGTATCCGAGGGAACGGCGGACCACCAGGGCGTCCTGGTCGCATCCGAACCGCGCGCCCTCGATCCGGATCCGTGACCGGCCGCGTGAGGTCGCCGAGAGCATCGGCAGATAGGAGGCGACCCAGGCGGCCGCGGCGATATGGATGGCCGGTTGCAGCGGCTCTCCGGAATCCAGGGCGAGTGCCGCCTGGGCCAAGAGGAAAGTGGCGAGGACGGCCACCAGGAACACCGCCGGATAGGTCCAGCCGTTCAGATTGCCGCGCAGTTCGCGTGGTGGCGGGAAATAGTTCCGGACCGGGGCCGTTCCCGGGTCGGCAACCGCGTCCGGCCCCTCGACGATCTTCGGCGTATCGGGGGATAGGGTGTGCGGCTGGCGTGTCATCGGTACTACCTGTACTTCAGGATTCGATCGGGCGCCTGCGATGATATCGGCAATCGGAGGGCAACTCCGACTCGCACACGGGCGGTGGCGTTTGTGCGCCATCGCCCGGACCGATTCCACGGCCACCTGTGCCCGCCGGCGACGGCCCCCCGCCACCGCGGGGCGATCGCGGCGCAACTCGCCGCCGGACGACGATTGCGCGGTTCAGGATTCGGCCGCGGCCGGCGCGAGCGCCCGCGGCGGCCGGAATCGGTCGATCGAGGCCACGACGACCAGGGAGACCACGCCCCAGACTGCGAAGGTCGTGAGATGGGTGCCCACGATATCCGCGTCGAAGTACAGGATCGAGCGGGCCGATTCGACCGCGGCGGGCATCGGCAGTACCTCGTGCAGCATCCGGAACAGCTGCGGTTCCAGGTAGATCGACATCGCGCCGTTGGAGGCCGGTACGCCCAGGAACATCAGTACCGCGATCACCGGCAATACCGCGAGCGTGCCGAGAAAACGGACGAAAATCGTCGCAGCCGGCCACCACACCGTCCACCGCCGGCATGCTCGCCGAATCCGCCCGCTCCGACCGGGTTTCCGAGCAGATCATCGCGCGGATCGACGAATTGCTGTCGGCTGTCCCGCCGACGGTCCAGTCCGGGCGGGAACGGATCGTCGCCCGGATGGTCACCGATATCTGTGCCGAGTACGAGGCGCGGGTCGGCGCCGGAACCGAACCCGCGCAGTGGACGGCGCTCGGTTATTTGCTCACCGACGCGTGCGCGGGCCTGCTGAGCGCGCCGGTGAGCCATCCGGGTTTCTCGGGGCTGTGATCCGGTGCGCGGGAAAGCGCTGCGGCCCCTGGTTTCCGGTCGGCGCGCCCCGGGCCGGCCCGATCAGGGAGTGACGTGGGAGTCCGGCCGCCGATAGCGAACGACCGGGACACCGTCGTCGATGGTGATGGTCGCGTGCACGCCGTAGACCTCCCGGACGAGCTGCTCGGTGAGCGTTTCGGCGGGCGTGCCGTGCGCGGCGACCCGGCCCCGATCCAGGACCAGGACGTGGTCGCAGAACATGGCGGCGAGATTGAGATCGTGCAGGGCGACGACCGTGGTCACCGGCAGCCGCGTGACCAGTTCGAGAAGATCGAGCTGGTGAGCGATATCGAGATGATTGGAGGGCTCGTCGAGCAGTAGCTCGCCGGGTTCCTGGGCCAGGGCTCGCGCGATCTGGGCCCGCTGCCGTTCGCCGCCGGACAGGGTGCTCCACGAGCGCCGTGCGTGGCCGGTGAGATCGGTGGCACGCAGCGCCCGCTCGATCGCCGGTTCCTCGTCCGTGTCCTGGCCGAACAGATCGCGGTGCGGAATGCGCCCGAGGCGCACCACATCGCGCACGGTGATATCGATATCGGTGTGTGCGTGCTGGCCGACCATCGCGATCCGGCGGGCCAGCGGTCGCCGGCCCAGCCGGTGCAGGGGGGTGCCGTCGAGCGTGACACTGCCCCGGTCCGGCCGCGAGATACCGGCCAGCAGCCGGAGCAACGACGATTTACCCGACCCGTTCGGCCCGAGCAGCCCTACTGTCTGCCCGGGTTCGGGGCGGACGGTCACATCGTCCACGACGAGATTGCCGCCGCGGGACCAGCACAGGTGCTGTGCGTTCAGGGTCGACGAATGCTCCACGCGTACCCCGGCAGCCGCCGGACGGTCCGCACGCGCTCCCGTCACGGCGTACTCCGGGTGCGGAACAGCAGGAGCGCGAACGCGGGTACCCCGATGAGCGCCGTGACGACACCGACCGGGACCTCCTGCGGCGCGAAAACCGTTCGCGCCAGCGCATCGACCCAGACCAGCAGGACCGCGCCCAGTACCGCGGAAACCGGGAGCAGGCGGCTGTGCCGGGGGCCGACGAGAAAACGCGCGGCGTGCGGGAGTACCAAGCCGACGAAACCGATCGCGCCGGCGGCACTGACCAGTACCGCGGTCATGACCGCGGTGGTCACGAGAAGAAGCAGCCGGGTCCGCCCGACCGCGACGCCGAGCGTGGCGGCCGCCGACGAGCCGAAGGTGAACGCGTCCAGCGCCGAGGCATACCACCAGCACAGCGCCGTCCCGGCGGCGCAGACCGCGGCTGTGGTACCCGCGTCGGTCCAATCGGCGCCCGCCAGCGAGCCCAGCAGCCAGAACAGGATCCCGCGGGTGCGCTCGGCATCCGCCGAGGACAATACGATGAACGAGGTGAGCGCGGAGAACAATTGGGTCCCGGCCACACCGGCCAGAACCACCTTCGCGGTGCCGCCGCCGGCGCCCGCGGCCAGCACCAGGACCAGCCCGAACGATACGAGCGCGCCGACGAACGCCCCGGTGGACAGGGAGACCAGGCCTCCGCCGACACCCAGGACGGCGACGATCACCGCGCCGGTGGACGCCCCGGAGGAGATACCGAGCACGAACGGGTCGGCGAGCGGGTTGCGCAGCAGTGATTGCATGACCACCCCGCAGACCGCCAGGCCGGCCCCGCAGATCGCGGCGAGCAGCGTGCGCGGCAGCCGTAACTGCCAGACGATGCCCTCCCGGATGGGTGATACGCCGGCGGTGCCGACCCCCAGCTTCTCGAACACCACGGCGTATACCTCGCCCACCGAAAGGTTCGCCGGCCCGACGGTGATCGTGAAGGCCATCGACGCGACCAGCACGACCAGCCCGGACAGGATCAGTGCGGCCGTCGCCGGTACGCGAACCGCCCGGACCGTGGTGAGTGCCGGCGCTGCCCGGTTCACGAGCCGTGGCCCCACCGCTCCAGGGCGTCGGCCACCTTCTCGATCCCGTCGATCGTCCGGATCGACGGGTTCAGATCGGCGCCGCTGACCACGATGTAGCGGCGATCGCGCACCGCGGACAGTTTCGAGGTCACCGGATCCGATTCCAGGAACGAGATCTTGCTGTCCAGCGCGTCCCCGGCGAGACTGCGCCGGCTCAGATCGGCCAGCACCAGGGCGGTCGGGTCGCGGTCCAGAACGGTCTCCCAGCTGACCTGCGGCCATTCGTCGGTGGTGTCGGCGAAGACGTTCTTCGCGCCCACCGCGTCGGTGATGATCCCGGATGAGCCGCAGCAGCCCGCCACATATGGTGTGGAGGTATCGGCGAACCAGTACGCCAGCGACACCCCCGCCGCCGCGATCCGCCCGGCCGCGGTGTCGTAGCGGTCACGCAGTCCGGTGACCAACTGTTCGCCGCGCTCGCGCACATCGAAGATCGCGGCCAGTTCGCGGATCTCCCGGTAGACCGAATCCATGGTCAGCGGTTCGGTGCGGGCCCCGTCGGCGTTCACGCTGATATCGGTTTTGCCGTCGCAGTCCGTCGGTGACAGATAGGTGGGGACCCCCAGTTCGGTGAACTGCGCACGTTCGGCCACCCCGCCGGGACCGAGTGTGCCGCCGAACGACGCCGAGACGAAGTCCGGTTCCTTGTCGAGCACTACTTCGAACGAGGGTTTGTTCTCGGCCAGCCGCGGCACCCGCGCGTTGTCGGCGGCGAGATCCGCGCGTACGGGGTCGGTCCAGGTGGCGGTGCCCACCATGCGGTCTGCCAAGCCGAGTGAGAGCAGGATCTCGGCCGAGCCCTGGTTGAGCGCCACGGCCCGCTGCGGCGGCGCGTCTACGGTCACCTCGGTCCCGCAGTTGCCGATCCGCATCGGATAACCGGCACCACCGGCGGATTCTGCCGGATCGCCGGAGCTGTCCGTACCGGCGCATCCGGCCAGTAGGAGCGTGCTGAAGACGGTTGCCACCGTCAGTGGAATGGACCGCGTCACGGCGTGGACTCCTTGCGTCTGGGCCTGTGCGCGAGGCCGGAACCGAGCTCGGCGGGTGAGTGATCGGACTTCACCTCACAGGTGTCACCGTTGCGCGCCAGTCCCGGATTCCCACCGGGTTCCCTCACCGCGCCGCGACCGCAGAGCGGCCGTGGTCATGCTATCCCGCCGGTGAACTGGACGTACGACCGGCTCATCCTCCGGTGCGAATGCGACGGCGATTTTCTGCCAGCGTGCGCAGGGCGCGCTCACGGATGCTCATGGAGTAACAGCGGAATCGCGAAAGGATCGATATGTCGGAGAAGATCGTGGTGGTCACCGGGGCGACCCGCGGAATCGGACGTGCCACCGCGACGGCGTTCGCCCGGAAGGGCTACCGGGTGATCGTCACCGGGCGCCGCGACCGGGCCGTGGCGGCCGTTGTGGAAGAACTGCGGGCCGAGGGACTTGCGGCCGAGGGTGAACTCCTCGACGTGTGCTCGGTGGACAGTGCGCAGTGCCTGCGCGAATCGATCGCCGATCGGTACGGTCACATCGATGTGCTCGTCAACAATGCGGGCATCCTGCCCGAGGCGACCGTGACGGGCACGGTGAACTTCACGCACCCCGGCGCGTTCACCGAGACGCTGATGACCAATACCTTCGGGCCCGCCAATGTGATCGAGGCATTGTTGCCACTGGTGCGCCGGGCCCCGGCGGGACGGATCGTCAACATCTCCACCGAGATGGGTTCGCTCACCGAACAGCGCAACCCGGACTCGGCGTACTACTCGATGGTGGTACCGGGCTACCAGGCCTCGAAAGCGGCCCTGAACAGCATCACGGTGGGACTGGCGAAAACCCTCGCCGATACCACGGTACGGGTGATCTCGGTATGCCCCGGCTTCGTCGCGACCGAACTGGCCCCGGCGGCGGCCGACGCGCCGACCACACCGGAGCAGGCCGCGGCTGTCGTTCTCGCGGCGGCGGAGTCGGCGGATACGCCCGCCGACGGGGCCTTCGTCGGTGCGAAC
>JABFXT010000402.1 GCA_013361595.1 Nocardia sp.
CGAAGGGCATGTCGAAGGCCGGGTCGAAGAAGTTGTCGAAAAAACGCTGCGACTGCTGGAGGCCCGCGGTATCACGGTCCCCGACCAGTCCAGAGAGCGTATCCGGAACTGCACAGACCTCGCGGTCCTCGATCGCTGGTTCGACCGGGCCCTCACCGCCACCGAGATGAACGAGATCTACGCCGACTGACGGTCGGTCCCCGTCCGCAAGCTCGATGCGATCCGGACGGCCGCCGCTGCCCGGGGACGCTACTACTGTGGGACCGGTGACCGAACTGCCCGACATCGACGCCCTCGTCGTCTACGCGATACCGATGCGGTCGAAATTCCGGGGGATCACGGTGCGCGAGGGAGTGGTGGTGCGCGGGCCGCGCGGATGGGGGGAATTCTGCCCCTTTCCCGAATACGACGATCGGGAAGCCGCGCACTGGATGGCGACCACCGTCGAACAGATCACCGTCGGCTGGCCGGAGCCGCTCCGCGATCGGATTCCGGTCAATTGCACGGTGCCGGCGGTATCACCGGAGCGCGCGTACGAACTGGTGGTGGGGTCGGGTTGCCGGACAGCCAAAGTGAAGATCGCCGACCATCCGGGTTCCCTGTCGGAGGATTTGGCACGGGTGGAAGCCGTGCGGTCGGCACTGGGCCCCGCCGGGGCGATCCGGGTCGACGCCAACGCCGTATGGGACGTCGACACCGCCGTCCGGAGCATCCGCGAGATCGACCGGGCCGCAGGCGGACTGGAATACGTGGAACAGCCGTGCCGCACCATCGAGGAACTCGCCGCTGTCCGCCGCCGCGTCGACGTACCGATCGCCGCCGACGAATCCATCCGCCGCGCCGAGGATCCGCTGCGGGTCGCGGTGGCCGGCGCCGCGGATATCGCGGTGCTCAAATGCACTCCCCTGGGCGGTGTCCGGCGCGCGCTGGAAGTCGCCGCGGCCGCCGGTCTGCCGTGCGTGATCTCCTCGGCTCTGGAGACCAGTGTCGGCCTCGCCGCACAGCTCGCCTTGGCCGGGGCCCTCCCGCGACTCGACCACGCCTGTGGTCTCGGCACGGTGAACCTCTTCGAAGGCGACGTGGTGACCGAATCCCTGCGCCCGGTCGACGGTTTCCTCCAGGTGCCGCGCTCCGCACCCGCGCCCGACCCCGCGCTGCTGGAGAAGTACCGTCATCCGGACGCGGACCGCACGCGATGGTGGATCGAACGGATGGATCGCACATTCCGGCGTCACACCGTATAGCGAGCCGGTCACCCGTGCCGGGGTCGGCGCGGGGCGGACGTCCGACCAGATCCCGCGGGAGTGCGATGATCGGGTCAGGGCGTCCAACCACCCTCCGGAACGGTCATCGTGAACGCACCACAGGAGAAACTGAGGCCGAAGGCCACCACAATCCCCTGGCCGGGGTCGCGGCGCACCGGCTCCGCCACCATCAACGGGACCGAGCAGCCCAGAGTATTCCCGTAGTCGCGCAGGACGTTGTACGACGACGAGACGATTCCGCTGTCGGCCGGCACCCCGAACTGAGCGCACAGTGAATCCAGAATGCGCATGCTGCCGGTGTGCATGAGCAGCACCGAGGCGTCTCCCGGAACGGTCAGGGCGCAGGACGGATCGTCCAACAACGCCCGGACGGTCTCCCGAGCGTAGAACGCCCCACGCGGGGTGACTTCGGAACTGAGGGTGTACAGACGACGCCCGTGCACGACGGGAATATCGGATCCGCCATCCGGGACCGTCCCGAGTTCGGTGTCCTCGGGGAGCTCATTGGTGAGGTTCGCCACCTGGCCGAACGACGGACCCGCGCCCTCGGCTCCGAAGACCATCGCCACCGCCGCGTCCGCGAAGAGGAAGCCGTGCATCGCGTCGACAGTGCTCTGCCGGTCCTCGGCGCGGATCTCGGAGAAGTGCGAGTAGAAGTCCGGCAGCACCGGGGACAACGGAGTTATCGCTTCGGTGAAGCAGACCAGCACCCGCTTGTCCGGGAAGCAGCTCAGGTACCACCGCGCGGTTTCCACGACCTTGGCCATCGCGGAGCATCCCATGTACTCGATGCTCAAATTCGCTACGGTCCTGGATATCTCGGGCATCCGCGCGATCACATCGCATACCAGGCTGGGCAGGAGCCGGCCCGGAGCACTGGTGACGCCGAGTACCAGCCCGATCGAATCGGGTGCCACCTCCCCCTTCGCCAGACACTTCCGGGCGGCCGCGACCGCGAGATCCGTTGTCGCGATATCCGCTTTCGGCTCCGCGTTCCGGAACAGCACATCCGGATAATTGACCAGTACCGAATGTCTCTTCTCCACACCGATACCCCGCAGCATCGCCACCAGTCCATCCGACAGGTGGTCCCGACCGGCCGCCAGCAACTCGTCGGTGGAGAAATTCGGGCGGGGGAGTTCGGCGCACACCGAAATCAGCGTGGGGTCGATCATGGTGACGGCATTCAATGCACGCGCTCCTGTTCTGGTGATAAGAACGGGAATCCATCGCGACCTTCCGTGCACCGGATCCCTGACACCAAGCATCACCGTAACTCCGCGGATTGGCAAGACGGGATCAGTGATAGCAATTCCGCACGGAACCATTGGATGCATACAAGTTCCAGGCATTCCCATAGGCGGAATGAGATGTAGCGCAATGGCAGCAAACATGCGATGCTTAGCCGGAGTCACGAGACAGCAGCGCGGAATACGGCATTCCTGAGCGAGATATGGCTCGGCATTACATCGGCAGAAAGAGGGTCTGTCTTGAGGAGTCACAGTCAGCGGGAGTCATATTCCGTGTCACCCTCGGGGGTGACGACGAAATCGCTGCATACTTGTCCGGGTCCAGATGTCTACGCCATGTATTCGGCACGAACCGGAGATCAACTCGTCGCATCTACCCGGAGATTCCGCACGCCCGAGCACGCGACCCTCGGGTGCGAGCGGACGCGGTCCGTCGGCGGAACGCGGCGGCTCGTCCGTGCCTGACTTCGGAATCGGCAGCTGGCCGCGCCGGCGAGCCCGGATCAACCCCGATGCCGTGGCGCTGCGCCAGGCCACGCGAACATCGACGTACGCGGACCTGGCGTTCCAGGTGGATGTTCTGGCCCGTGCCATGGCGGCCCGGGGTGTCGGGCGTGGTGATCGTATCGCCTACCTGGGCGGCAACGATATCGCCGCCTTCACAGTATTCTTCGCCAGTGGGCGACTCGGCGCAGTATTCGTACCGCTGAACACCCGCCTCACAGGCAACGAGATCGCGGAGCTCATCGCCGACGCGCAACCTGCGGCACTCTTCCACGGCCTCGAGCACCAGCGGATCGTCGACGAAATCGCACCGCGTATCGCCACGATCGTCTCGATCGACGAACTCACCCGCCGCGGCGGTCCGTGGTTCTGCGATGAGGCACCGGAGGCCTGCGTGGACAGAACCGGATCCGAACACGATGTGCCCGATATCGCCGGTCCCGTCGGACTCGATGACGACGCGGTGATCCTCTACACCAGCGGCACCACCGGGGCACCCAAGGGCGCGGTGCTCAGTCACGGCAATCTGACCTTCAACACCATGAATCAGCTGGCCCACGTCGACGTGCTCGGTACCGATATCGCCCTGTGCGTATCGCCGCTGTTCCACGCGACCGGCCTCGGACTGGTCGCGCTGCCCACCCTCTTCAAGGGCGGCACCGTCGTCGTCGCACCGAAGTTCGATCCGGATACGATCCTGGCCACCATCCCCGACCTGCGCATCACATCCTTCGCCGCGGTGCCGACCATGCTTCAGATGCTTTGTGATCACCCCGATTTCGGTCGCTCCGATACGCGTTCGCTGCGCTATGTCATCTATGGGGGCTCGGCGGTGGCCGAGCGGGTCGCGGTGGCCTGGCAGCGCCGCGGTGTGGCCGTCCTGCACGGCTACGGAATGACCGAAGCGGCGCCGGGTGTCAGTCTGGCGGTCGTCGACGGTTCGGTGGAACGACCCGTTTCCGCCGGTCTGCCGCATTTCTTCACCGACATCACGATCGCCGGCGGTGCGGGCGGCGGTGCGTCCGGCGACCCCGGGGAGTTACTCGTCCGGGGCTTGAACGTGTCACGCCGCTATTGGCGGCAACCGGTCGAGACCCCGCCGGAGTCCGGAGACGGCTGGTTCCGATCCGGCGACGTGGTCCGAATCGCGCCCGACGGATGGCTCCACGTCGTGGACCGCATCAAGGACATGATCATCTCCGGGGGAGAGAACATCTACCCGGGTGAGGTCGAGGCATGCGTGAACGCCATCCCTGGGGTGTCCGAATGTGCCCTGATCGGCGTCCCCGACGAACGGTGGGGCGAGGTCGGGTGCGTCTATGTCGTTTCCGATGGAACCGCACCCTTGACCGAACAGGGCCTCCGTAGAGCTCTTCGAGGCAGGCTGGCGCCGTACAAGATTCCCCGATATGTCCGATTCGTCGATCAGATCGCGAAGAACGCCACCGGTAAGGTGTCGAAAAAGCTTCTCCGGGAAGCCGCAGTGGATACCTGATCGAAGCGAGCCGTTTCGGCGGCGATCGGATAGAGCGACTGTCCGAATCATCCATTTCTTCCGCGTCAGGTATTGCAGAGCCCGGGGTCCGGCCCGGGCAACACGAGCAGAGAATACCGAGAGGCATTTCGCGCGCTCCCATTCGACCGATCGAGGAGCACCGCCGGATCCGGTTGGTCGAAAACGTATCGACCACGTGCCGAACATGATGAGAAACACGCATTTTTCAACTCATATCGATACCGTATCGAACCGGAGTCGGAGACAACTGTTGTTCCGACTCCGAATGAACCCTTTCTCGTTCAGGAGATTCGAACAGTGAGCATTCGGGTCGCGGCTGCTTCCGCGCAAACCACAAATATGCGGATACCGGGTAGATTGACCCCGGATCACCTCGAGGCCGCGGCACGCCCTATTGCCGTCTCGCTCGCCCCCGCTGCGCTGGAAACCGTTGCGGCATGCCGGGAATTCGTTTCACGCCGCCTGGCGGAGGGCACGCCGATATACGGCAGCACTACCGGATTCGGGCCGCTGGTGGAGTTCGCCGGCCGAACGGAGGCGGCCGATCAATGCGACAACATCCTCTACCATCTGGCAGCCGGCCAGGGCCCGGACCTACCGTTGCCAGTGGTACGCGCCGCGGGTCTGGCCAGGCTCTGGTCGCTGGCCCAGGGACGTTCCGGCGTTTCGGTACCTGTGCTCGAGGCGTTGGCGGCCATGCTGCGTACCGATTTCACCCCGGCAGTCCCACGGATCGGCTCACTCGGCGCCAGTGGTGATCTGGTCCCGCTGTCGTATGTGGCCAGGGCCCTCCGGGGCGAGGGCCACGCCTATGTATCGGGCCGGCGCCTGCCCGCCGACGAGGCACTGGCGATCGCGGGACTCGCACCGCTGGCCCTCGACGGCCGTGACGGGCTCGCACTGGTGAACGGGACCGCCGTCACCGCGGCAGTCGCCGGGCTCGCGCTCGCCGCGGCCCGCCGGGCACAAGCTGTCGCGACGACTCTCACCGCGCTCCTGATCGATATTCTCGGTAGCGACCCCGGATTCCTGTCCCCCCATCTCCTCGAGGCATTCGGTCATCCCCATGCCGGCGTGGTCGCCGACCGGTTACGCCTGCTGCTGGCGGGGACGACACCGACCGGTACCCGGTCGCTACAGGAGCCCTACAGCATTCGCTGCACCCCGCACCTGCTCGGCGCGCTCGGGTCCTCCACGACGACCTCAACGGCGTGAGCGACAACCCGCTGTTCTTCCCCGAACACGACGCAGTCGTGCACGGCGGTAACTTCTTCGGTCAGCCGGCGGCCTTCGTGGCCGATCTGCTGACCATCAGCACCGTCCAGATGGGCAACCTGGCCGAGCGGCAACTGGACCTGCTGATCGACCCCCATCGCAACGGCGGTCTCCCGCCGATGCTCGCCACCGAACCCGGTCAACAGCACGGGGTACAGGGCGTGCAGCTGGCGGCGACCGCGACTCTCGCCGATATGCGACGTTCCGCCGTTCCCGCATCGATTCAGAGCATCCCCACCAATGGACACAATCAGGATGTGATCCCGTTCGGCACCCAGGCGGCATTGAACGCGCTCGATGTCGCCACCTCGATGCGC
This sequence comes from Nocardia sp., assembly GCA_013361595.1. Classification (GTDB taxonomy): domain Bacteria; phylum Actinomycetota; class Actinomycetes; order Mycobacteriales; family Mycobacteriaceae; genus Nocardia. The sequence continues at coordinate 6,128 of JABFXT010000402.1, forward strand.
TGGCTGCACGGTTCGCTCGCACTGGCGTTGCGCCAGGCAGTTCACGTCGGGGGGCGCCGCCCGACGGCCCCGGCCTGCGCGGCAGTAGTGGACCGACTGGTCGAGGCGATCGCACCGATCGACCCGGACCGGCCATTGGACAACGACGTGCGGGTCGCGGCGGAACTGCTCGACGATATCGCCGAACTGCTACCCGAGGAGGAAATCTCATGGTGACCTTTGCCGAAAGCCGTAGCCGGTGAACCGGATATCGACCCACACCGTCGTCGTCGGCGCCGGAATCGCGGGATCGTGGCTGGCCTACCGCCTGGCCCAACGAGGTGTTCCCGTCGTCCTGCTGGCCGCGGAAGACGCGGATACCCCGACGGTTTCCCGAAGCGCAGCGGCGGTATTCAACCGCACGCTGATGGAGACCACCGACGCACAGGAACTGGCAGCCCTGCTCGCGGACGAGACACAGACGCAGCATCCGGAACTGCAGCCGCTGATCCGTGACTACCTGCCACGGGAATTCGGCGCGCTCACCGAGCTCGTCGAGTTCCAGCGAATCGACACCATGGTGATCCCACAGCATCCGGTGCCCTTTCCCCGGCTCGGTGCGGGCGGGGAGATACTGGAGCTTCTCCATCGGCAGATCCGCGCCCTCGGTGGGCGGTTGATCGTCGGCCGGGTCACCGATCTGCTGGTCGAGGAGAACACCTGCCGGGGTGTCGCATATATACGCGATGCGGGAAACGGGGTCGTCGAGGCCCGCGCCGTAGTGATCGCCACCGGTGGATTCTCCGGGCTGATGCCACACGCGCACACCCCGAACGCGGGTGCCATGCTGGGGACTTTCGCCGCGGCGGGCGGCCACCTGACGAACCTGGAATTCGCGCAGCGTCACGCGCTGGGTGATCTCACGGCCGAGCGCGTTCTCTACCCGCCCGACCTGGCAGGGGCTCGGTTCTATCGGAACGGTGAGCGCGCGACCTGGCTCGAGCGGGCGCACGCCAATATCGACGAGCGATACCGCGACCTCCAGATCTTCCAGCAGTACTGGCGACACAACCTCCAGGTGCCCCATTCACTGCGACGGGGAGAGGAGAACTATGCGATCGGCCCCATCTACGGACTCTCGATGGGCGGTATCGCGCATATCGGAAGCGCCACCGATATCGACGGGGTCTACGTGACCGGTGAGGCGCGCCACGATATCGTCGCCGACTCGATCATCGGCCGCCCCTGGGCGATCTACCTGTGCACTTCCGGCATGTTGGCCGATCTGCTCGAATCGCTGCCGCACAACGGATACGCGGGGGACGTGCCCGCACCGGACGACAGGATCGCTCCCGAGGCGACACTGCACGCCACGATCCGAGGACGGCTGACCGAGTTCGCCGACGATCGGTTCTCCGAGCCGGCGGCGGATGCCTTCGTGAGCTGGTGCCGGCAACGGCGCCACCACCTGGCGGAAGCCCAGAAATCGGATGCCGCATTACTGATCCTCGCGGAGGCCTATGCGCTCAGTGCCCGCCTGCGGCGGGAGAGCCGGGGCTATTTCTATCGCGCCGATCATCCCACCGCCGACCCGGCGCTGGCCCAGCTCCGGACCCGCGCGAGCTACGACGGAACAACCGACACCGTCTCGGTGGAGATGGTCGCCCAGGAGACGGCCGGGACCGGCACGTCCTGAGACGAGTCCGGCGACCGCTTGCACGGCTCACTCCACCCGCACCCCGCAGTCGTGAAAAGTCATCCGCAGCAGCAGCCCGGCCTCGAGTCCGATCACACCCTCCGCCAATTCCAGATAGCGACCACAGAATCTGGGTCCGTGCGCCGCCACCCTCGCGGGCTCCGGTTCGAGGTGGTGAGCCAGTTCGTGCAAGACCACCAGTTCCCGCAGCGCCCACGCCGTCCGCCCACGGGCAGAGCGTTGCGCGCCGATCGGTACCGCCAGCACCGCCGCCTCGGGTTCGTAGTGGGCGGCGATCGTTCCAGCACGCGCCCGGACCCGGACCGGTATACTGGCCCGCTCCCAGATGGCCGCGACCCAGTCCAGCGCTAGCACCCTGTCGCAGTACTGCTGCACCGAATCCACCGACGCGAACTTCCGTTCCGCCGGCAGTGTCAGCCGGGAGCCGTGTACTTCGACTGTTCGCTGCCCGAATTCCGCCGCCCGGTCGAAGATCGACCGCACCAACTGTTCGGCGTCGTACACCTTGGTTCGCTGGGTATCTCGCACGGTGCCGATCACCCGCCTACTCGGGGAGTTGCCCGCGCGCACCGTCCAGTTCGCGGGCCGGCCCGAGCCTGGCCACCTGCCCGGCGCGATCGCCCGCCTGTCGCGCGGCCGGCGCGTAACCGGTGGAGCTGCGCGGCCCATGCCAGGTGCCACGGGCTTCGGAAGTGCGGGAATAGAAGTCGGCCAGTTCGACTTCCTTGCCGCGCAGCGCGAGCGCCGTATCCGCGGCGCGCCGCGGGGAGAACGGTTCGGCAGCGGCGGTATCTCGGGTGGTCGCGGCCCGCTCGACCGCGCTCTTGGCCTCGGCCAGTCGAATTCCGATCCGCTCGGCGAAAGCGAGCTGGAAATTCAGCCGGGCTGTCACACCCGCCACCGGCACCCGCACCACCCGGCGTACTCTTCGCCCGGCCCGGCGTTCGGTCACCACTTTCTCCATAGTCGCCGAGCGATGGTCCCCGGATTTGATGTAACGGTCCGAAGCCCGCACCATCTGCACCAGCAAGCTGGAGTAGAGCGCTTCGCAGACCGCGATATCGGCGGCGAACCCGTAGGCATAGACCTGGGTGGAGGAGCGGGCGACATCGCAGCGCACATCGTTGGCGGCGGCGATGGCCACGAACAACTGCACGTAGGTGCGCAACCCCTTGCGTCCCGGCTCGCCGATCGGCACCATCCGCTGGATCAACGCGGGCGGCCGTTCCCGGTCCCGGGTGTGGGCCCGGGCGACGGCCAGATCGATCGAGGACCGGGTCGCCAATCGCTGGGCGGCGGCGAGGAACGCCTCGGACTCGTGCTCGTTATCGGTGGACTCGGCTTTGCGCAGCAGTCCGCCGATCTTGATGAGCAGGCGATCCGATACCGCGTTCGAGGAAGACATCGGGACCTAGCCTAATCGCCGTGACGGCCACGCGGTGGGCGTGGGGCATCGGCGTCGGGCCCACCACCAGTAGTTATGCGTATTTCCGAGCAGACCGCCGACCTCGCGCGGCTCGTCGCGGGCGGTCCGGGGCGGGCGAGCTGGCGCTCCCTTCGATCCAGGAGTATCCGACACCGACGGTGCACACCATGTATGTTGCCTTGTGCTGCCGCTCACGTGTCGACCCTGGAGTTCCGCGATGGCTTTCAAGAAGGTGCCGTCTCTACGTGCCGCGCTCGTCCTATGGCCGATCGCGCTGCTGACCGTGACCTTTGCCACCGCCTGCAACACCAGTGACACCGATGAACAGCTCGGCATGAACCAGGACGGCCGCGGCCCGATCACCTACGTGGAAGGTAAGGACACCACCGAGACCGGTGCGGTCAAGCAGGTGATCGATCGATGGAACGCCACCCATCCGGACGAACAGGTCACCTACAAGGAACAGTCCAACGACGCCTCGGCGCAGTACGACGATCTCGTCGAGCACATGCGCGCGAAGTCGACGGACTACGACGTGGTCGCCCTCGATGTGCCGTGGACCGCGGAGTTCGCGGCCAAGGGCTGGATCCAGCCGTTGGAAGACCAGTTCGCCATCGACACCTCCCCGCTGCTGTCCCCGCCGGTGGCCAGCGCCACCTACAACGGCACGCTCTACGCCGCGCCCCGCAACACCAACGGTGGCCTGCTCTTCTACCGCAAGGACCTGGTGCCCAACGCCCCGGTGACCTGGGCCGAGATGCGCGCGAGCTGCCCGCTGGCCCGGGACAACCAGATCGGCTGCTACGCGGGCCAGTTCGCCCCCTACGAAGGCCTCACGGTGAATACCGCCGAGGTGATCAACGCGTTCGGCGGAACCTTCGTCGGCACCGACGGCCGCACCCCCACCGTGAACAGCCCGCAGTCGCGGGCCGGTCTCGAGCAGCTGGTCGATTCCTTCCGGGTCGGTGATATCCCCCGCGAGGCCATCACCTTCCAGGAACCGACGAGCGGCGCCGCCTTCACCCAGGGCAAGCTCATGTTCCTGCGCAGCTGGCCCTCCACCTACGGTGACGCCTCGTCGGAGGCCTCGGCGGTCAAGGACAAGTTCGGGGTCGCCCCACTGCCCGGCGACACCGGGATCGGCGCCTCCACGCTCGGTGGCTACAACGCCGCGATCAGCGCCTATTCGAAGAACAAGGCCACGGCACTGGATTTCCTGAAATACCTGATCAGCGAGGAAGCCCAGCACATCATCGCCTCCGGCGCACTGCCGTCGGTGCGGGCCTCGATCTACGACGATCCGGCGCTCATCGCCAAGATGCCGTACCTGCCCGCCTTGAAGGATTCCATCGCCAGCGCGGTGCCCCGACCGGTCACCCCGTTCTATCCGGCGGTGTCCAAAGCCATTCAGGACAACGCATATGCTGCCCTGACCGGAACCAAGTCCGTGAACGACGCGATCATCGGCATGCAGAAGGGCATCGAGACGGCCGGATCGTAGAGGTTCAACCGGACCCGGCGAGCCCGTAGGAGAGAGTAACGGTGTCGGATCCTTCCGGAACGGACGCGCAGGCGTCGGTCCGTACAGAAAAGCCCGCGAACGCACACAGTGACCGTGGGACGGCCAGCAGGCTTCGCGACGAAGTCCGCCTGTCGGGCCGGGCGTGGTTGTTCGTCGCGCCGGTGCTGATAGCGCTCACCGTGGTGATCGGTTATCCGGTGCTGCGGGCGTTGTGGATGTCGTTCACCTACGACGATCAGCTGGACGAGACGACCGGCCGGTTCGTCGACAGCGGCCAGGGCACCTTCTACAACTACCTGCACTGGCTCGTCGGCCAGTGCCAGGTGATCACCGGCGGCGTCACCGAATGCCCCACCGGCAATCTGGGCTCCGAGTTCTGGGGTGCCGTCGGCGTCACGCTGTTCTTCGCGGTCGTCACGGTGACACTGGAAGTGGCGATCGGGCTGGGTATGGCGATCGTCATGGGCAAAACCTTCAAGGGCCGGGCCCTGCTGCGGGCGGCGGTCCTGATCCCGTGGGCCATCCCGACCGCGGTCACCGCCCGGCTCTGGGAGTTCATGTTCCAGTACGACGGTGTGGTCAATACCGTGTTCGGTACCGAGATCCTGTGGACCTCCGAGGCCTGGCCGGCCCGTTTCGCGGTGATCGCCGCCGATGTGTGGAAGACGGCGCCCTTCGTGGCGCTGCTGCTGCTGGCCGGTCTGCAGATCATCCCCGACGACGTCTACGAGGCGGCGCGGGTGGACGGCGCCTCGGCCTGGCAGCGGTTCACCCAGATCACCATGCCGCTGCTCAAACCGGCGCTACTGGTCGCGGTGCTGTTCCGCACCATGGACGCGCTGCGCATGTACGACCTGCCCGCCATCATGACCGACAATCTGCCGGCCACCCGGACGCTGTCGGTGCTGGTGGTCGAACAGACGCGGCAGGGACCCAACAGTGCGGCGGCGCTGTCGACGATCACCTTCCTGTTGATCTTCGCGGCGGCCTTCCTGCTGGTGAAGGTATTGGGTGCGAACGCGGTGCGGACGCAGGAAGAACAGCGGAAGGCGTGATGGCCGCGGTGACAACACAGCAAACCGAGACCACCCGGCCGGCGGCGGCGAACGCCCGACCGGCGGGATCATGGCGGCGCCGGCTCGGCTCGGCCCGCATCTACGTGGGGGCCCTGATCGTGCTCCTGTGGGGTTTGGGCCCCTTCTACTGGATGGTGGTGACCGCGTTCCGCGACCCCGCCTACACCTTCGATCCCACACCCTGGCCCACCCACGTCACCCTGGACAACTTCCGCGACGCCTTCGACACCAGCCGAGGCAACGATTTCGGCCGGGCCCTGCTCAACAGCGTGATCATCGGCGCGGCCAGCACCGCCATCGCGCTGGTCATCGGAATCATGGCGGCCTACGCGCTGGCCCGGCTCACCTTCAAGGGCCGCTACCTGGTGTCCGGGCTGATCCTGAGCGCGTCGATGTTCCCGGTCGTGGTGCTGGTGACCCCGCTGTTCCAGCTGTTCACCGATATCGGCTGGATCGGTAGGTACCAGGCGCTGATCCTGCCGAACATCTCGTTCGTGCTGCCGCTGACCGTGTACATCCTGGCCTCGTTCTTCGCCGAACTGCCGTGGGAGCTCGAGGAGGCGGCCCGGATCGACGGTGCCACCAAGGTGCAGGCGTTCCGGTTGGTGATGCTGCCGCTGGCCGCGCCCGCCGTGTTCACCACCGCGATCCTGGCGTTCATCGCCGCGGTCAACGAATATCTACTCGCCCGTGTCCTGTCCGGTAGCAAAACGGAACCGGTGACCGTGGCAATCGCCCGGTTCTCCGGGAACAATCCACTGGTGGAACCGTATGCGGCGATCATGGCCGCGGGCACGCTTGTGACCGTACCGCTGGTGATCCTGGTGCTCGTCTTCCAGCGGCGGATCATTTCCGGGCTCACCGCGGGCGGCGTCAAAAGCTGATCACTGGGTATCCTGGGGACCGGCGGTGGCACGCCTGAGTTTTTCCGACGCTCCGAGAGGAGATGATCGTGAGCTCGTCCCGCTCCAGACGTGGCCGAAACACTCCCCAGCCACCCCAGTATCCCTCCGTAGCCGGTTGGAAGCAGCTCGACGAATCCGGGCCGAATCCCCGTCCGCCCCGGCCACCGACCTATATCCGCCCCCACCGGACCCGCGGCCAGCGCATCCGCCACCTGCTGCTCTGGCTGTTCACCATTCTGGTGGCCATTCCCGCGTTGCTCATCGCGCTGGTCTACTGGAGTGCCGAGATCCCGGCCGCCGGGACCGTCCCCGTCGCCCAGACCGCGACCATCACGGCCTCCGACGGCACGACAGTGCTGGCGAGGGTCGTGCCACCCGAGGGCAACCGCACCCCGGTACCGCTGTCGGAGGTACCCGAACACGTCCGTGAGGCGGTGCTGTCCGCGGAGGACCGCAACTTCTACGCCAACCCCGGTTTCTCCACCTCGGGTCTGCTGCGCGCGGTCCGCGACAACGTACTGGGCCGGGCGAACGCCGGTGGCGGTTCCACCATCACCCAGCAGTACGTGAAGAACGCTTTCCTCGGCTCCGAGCGCACGGTCAGCCGCAAGGCCCACGAACTGATCATCTCCTCGAAGATGTCGAAGGAGTGGAGCAAGGACGATATTCTCGGCGCCTACCTGAACACGATCTATTTCGGTCGCGGTGCCTACGGGGTCGCCGCCGCCGCCCAGGCCTATTTCGGGAAGCCGGTGAAAGAGCTGACCGTGGCCGAGGGCGCCGTTCTGGCCGCCCTCATCCGCTCCCCTTCGGGACTGGATCCACAGGCCCGGCTCCCGCAGCTGCTGCAGCGCTGGAACTACGTGCTGGGCGGCATGGTCGAGATGAACGCCCTCGCTCCGGGGGAACGCGACGCGATCGTCTTCCCACCGACGATCGCGCCGCCCGCCCCCGAGGACATGAACACCAGCCGCGGCCCGGAAGGCCATATCAGGGCCCAGGTGCTGCGCGAACTTTCCGACGCCGGCATCTCCGATCAGGAACTGAGCACCGGCGCGCTCCAGATCACCACCACCATCGACGCGAAAGCCCAGCAGGCCGCCATCGCGGCCGCGACCGGTGCGCTGGAGGGCCAGCCACCGGAACTGCGCACCGCGGTGACCTCGATCGACCCGCGATCCGGGGCGGTGCGCGCCTACTACGGCGGTGCCGACGGTATCGGTTTCGACTTCGCGCAGGCACCGGTCCAGACGGGATCGGCGTTCAAGACCTTCGCGGTACTCGCGGCATTACAGCAGGGCATCCCGCTCTCCCGGGCCTTCGACAGCGCCCCCGTGGACGTCAACGGCGTGCTGGTGCGCAATGTCGAGAATGAATCCTGCGGCGTGTGCAGTCTCGGCGAGGCCTACAAACGCTCCCTCAACACCAGCTTCTACCGGCTCACTCTCGCCATGAACAACGGTCCCCAAGCCATCGCCGACGCCGCTCATCAGGCCGGTATCCCGCAGGACATCCCCGGTGTCCCGGGACAGTCCCTCACCGAGATGGGCTCGGCGCCGATGCCCTCGATCGTGCTCGGCACCTACCTGGTGCGACCCATCGACATGGCATCGGCGTACGCCACCATCGCCGGCGAGGGCCGTTATCACCAGCCCTACTTCGTGCAGCGCGTGGTGCGCGGTGACGGCCGCGTCCTGCTCGACCGCGGCGGCGAACCGGAGCAGCGGACCGGCGCGCAACCGCCACCCGCCGAACAGCGGATACCGCAGACCATCGCCGCGCAGGCCGCCGCGGCCATGCTCCCCATCGCGTCGTATTCCAACGGTCACGCCCTCAACGGCCGGCCCTCCTCGGCCAAGACCGGGACCACCCAGCTCGGTGACACCGGACAGAACAAGGACGCCTGGATGGTCGGCTTCACCCCGTCGCTGTCCACCGCGGTCTGGGTCGGCACCGAGCTGAACCTCCCGATCGTCACCGCCGGCGGCGGCCGGATCTACGGGTCCGGTATGCCCTCCGATATCTGGAAGCAGACCATGGACGGCGCATTGGTCGACACACCCGCCGAACAGATCGGCGCCCCGGCGCCGAATCCCGCCCCGGTCGTCCCGGCCGCACCCCAGCAGCCGTCACGCAACCCCTACGACATCCTCAACCCGCCGCCCCCACAGCAACCGGAGACCCAACAGCAACAGCGGCCGTCGCCGCAGCAACCGTTCATCGTGATCCCGCCCGCCTCCGAGCCGTACGCACCCGAACCCGAGTACGCACCGGAACCACAGGAGCCCGCGCCGCCCCCCGCGGAAGGACCCGCACCGGCCCCGGCGGCACCGCCGCCCCCACCCCCGCCGCCCGGCCCGCGAGTCGTCGAGATCCTGCCCGGCGTGACCATACCCGTACCGTGATCTACGGATTCCGGTCGTGATCCCACCGAAGGAACGGTCGGCATGGCAGCATCGTTGGCCAGAGTGAGATGTCGCCCATCCGACCGGCCGGCCCGGGCCGACGCCCGTGCCAGGACCGGCGTGCGGGAGGATATGCGCTGGAGCGACGACGTATGACGAGACATAGGGGCTACGCCGGTGGAATTCAATGTCGTTGACCGCCCGGAAACGCTGGTGGCGGGAATGGTGCTACGCAGCCCGGCACTCGCCGTGGAAGGACCGCGCCGCACCAGAGTCGAAGAAGCCTGGAAACGTACCCTGACCCGTTCCTTACCCGGGCACCCCGCCAGCGCGTTCGTCGATCACGCCCCGGAGATCAACTCCTATCTGACCCATATCATCGGCTACCGCTGCCACGGTCTGGACGACCTGCTACCCGGTGACATCCTCGCCCGCATCCCGGCCGGCCGCTTCGCCCGGTTCACCCTCAGCGGCGACGACCTGGGTGAAACAATCGTGACCCTGTGGCGTGCGATCTGGGATGCCGAAGCCGCCGGACGGTTGATCCGCTCCTACGCCGGCGACTACGAGCGCTATCCGGACGAACACACCGTGGAAGTGTTCGTCGCTCTGGCAGAAGACGATTCGGTGAGCAGGTAGGAAGAGCTGTGGATTTCGAAATTGTCGAACTCGACGAAAGCCTGGTGGCCGGACTCACCATTCCGCTGGCCGGCCGTGAAGTGACCGCCCGCGATCTCGACCTGGTGAACTTCACCTGGGACCGCTACCTCAGCCGCGAGAAGAACGTCCCCCGGGCGGCCGCCTACATAGGTCAGGGCGATCACGCGGTGGCGGTACTCGGCTACGAGATCAAGGCCATGGACGATCTGGATCCCGGCGACGTACTGACCCGGGTCCCGGCCGGCCGCTACGCGAAGTTCGTGGTCACCGAGAAGCCGTACGATCTGCTCCGCACGGCGTGGGCACGGGTCCGGGAAGCGGAGAAGGCGGGCACCATAACCCGTTCGCACACCGCCGAATTGGAGCGCTACATCGGCCCCACTTCGGTGGAGGTCTACGTCTCGCTGGACTGAGGCGGGTCCGCGTCGCCCGCAGCGCGACGCCTTCGACCTTCGTGGCCCGGGTACCTGAGTGGAGCCGTGCCCCGACCGGGATGCTGGACGCTGCGATCCGGTCCCGGTTCGCGGACGAAAGTTGTTCGAGCCCTGGGACCGGCGGCAGGGCCCCCGCTCGGCTGCACGGACCAGGCGACCGCAGCCGTTCTGCGCATTTGTGGACACCACGACCTGCTCCGGGCCGATCGTTCCCGTGTTCAGATATTGTCTCCGTGCTTTTGCCATCGGAAGAGAATGTCGTGGATGTTGGCTCGGTAGAGCTGTCCGCGGTAAGCCCCGTTCGAAAGCGTTTCCATGCTCGCGAGTTCACCGATCACGTCGAGAGCCTCGTTTCTGGTCATCGTTCCGGCGGCGA
>JABFXT010000579.1 GCA_013361595.1 Nocardia sp.
CTCCGCTGATCGTTCCGACGATCCGCCCGCCGCCACGACCACGGCGGCGGCGATCACCACCACGGCGACCGCATCCGTGATCCGCACCCCGATCCCCACCCCCACCGTCGATCCATATGCCGGGCAACCACTCATCGACCGGGTGGAATGGACGGAGAACGTCGACGGCCCACGATTGATGGTGCATCCGACCCGAGCCGGCCGCGATACCACTTTTCCCGGATCCGACCTGCGCGCCTGGCAGGAAATCCGCACCGCCGATGCGGCAGCGGACACCCCGGGTATGTGGGACCAGTTCCGCTGCCACTGGGAATGGGCGCGCCTGATCGGCCCGGACAAACCGACCTGGAATCTGGAACCCTGGCGGCCGTCGGTGGGTTACGACGCGACCGTCGACGCCGCCTGCAACCCGGGCGGACCCGAACGCTGACCCCGAAAGGACCCCGTATGCGCATCGTCATCGCCGGCGGACACGGCAAGATCGCCCTGCTGCTCGCCGAATTGCTCACCGGACGGGGCCACAGCGTGATCGCCTTGATCCGCAACTCCGCCCACGCACCCGAGGTGTACGCCACCGGCGCCGAATCCGTGGTCCTCGATCTCGAACAGGCCGTGGTGACCGATCTGGCCGCGACCGTGCAGGGCGCGGACGCGGTGGTATTCGCCGCCGGCGCCGGTCCGGGCAGCGGGGTGGCCCGCAAGTACACCGTCGACCGCGACGGGTCGGTGCTGCTGGCCGAGGCCGCCGAGCGGGTGGGAACACGCCGCTTCCTGCAGGTTTCCGCAATGGGCGCGGGCACTGCTCCGGCTGCCGGAACCGACGAGGTGTGGGCCGCCTACATCGATGCGAAGACCCAGGCCGAGGACGATCTGCGGGGTCGTGACCTGGACTGGACCATCCTGCGCCCGGGCCGGTTGCTCGACTCCCCCGGAACCGGCGCGGTCACGCTCGCCCCGGCGCGGCTCGACCGAGGCGATATCCCGCGGGCCGATGTGGCCGCGGTTCTGGCCGAACTGCTGGACGCCGGCCATACCGCGGGCCTGACCTTGGATCTGGTGAGCGGCGGTACGCCGATCGAAGCCGCGGTGGCGGCGTTGGCACCCTGAATCCGGCCACCGAAAACCGTTCGGACACAATGAATCGATCGTGCAGATGTACTTGCATTTGAAAGCACCGCCGACCTAGACTCTTCCCACACCGCTATACAGGGGAAAACAAGGGGAGGCCGCGTGAGTGAGCCGATGAGAACATTCGCCAATGGTTCACTGCCGCAGCTGCGGGAGAGCCCCATGGGTCCGACTCGATTCGGAACCGGACCAGCAACCATCGATCCCGCCCCGATCGGCAAGCCGGCGAACGGTATTGATATGACTACATTCGGCGTCCGCAGCGGCCGCCCGCTCAGCGATTCGACCCGCGAAACCGCAGTCGAATTCGTTATCGACGCAATCGAATCCACCGGCGCGGCAACGCGTGACGACTTCGATATCGATCAGATCGTCAGCACCGCACACGCATTGGCAGACGATTGGGATTTCCGGCTGTTGCAGCCGGATACCTTCTGGCGCGTCGCGTCGACCTTCATCCGGGCCTGACGCTTCGGCACAAATATCGTCTCGGCGCTTCGGCGCCGAGACGATATTTCCCCGCAGCGGCTTTCGCCGCCGGCTGTCAGAGACCCTTCGTATAGTCCGCGATGATCCTGCGCGACTCTTCCGGCGGTGCCGCCTGCACACTCAACCGGTCCATCACCGACAGGTAGAGCGCCAGGTCTTCGCGCCGATCCAGATACAGCGCACTGGTCAGCTGTTCGAGATACACGATATCGGGCAGATCCGTCTCCGCGAAACGGAGAATCGTGAAAGAGCTTCCCGCGGCGGCATGTTCGCCGGCCGAGAACGGGACGACCTGAATCGTCACATTGGGCAGCCGGGTCAGATCCAGCAGATGTTCCATCTGCGCTCGGTGCACATCGCGGCCGCCGACCGGGCGATGCAGCGCGGCTTCGTCGAGCACCGCCCAGATCACCGGCGGATCGGAGCGGTGCAGTATTTCCTGCCGGCGCTGCCGGAAAGCCACTCGGCGGTCGGTATCGGAATCCTCGTACCCCAGCGTTACGACCGCCCGGGCGTAATCCGGTGTCTGCAGCAGGCCGGGTACCAGATGGGATTCATAGGTACGAATCTTGCTGGCCGCCTGCTCCAGACCCAGATATTGACCGAACCAGGGTGGCAGCAGATCGCCGTAGCGATGCCACCACCCCGGCTCGTTCGCTTTGCGCGCGAGCTCGAGAAAGCTCTCACGCTCCTCGGGATCGTCGACGCCGTACAGCGTCAGCAGATCCCGGATATCACGCTCTTTGAAACTCGTCCGGCCCAGCTCGAGTCGGCTGATCTTCGCGTGAGAACCGCGAATCGCATCACCCGCGGCTTCTCGGGTGATCTTCTTGCTCTCGCGCAATTTTCGCAACTGGCCACCCAGAGCGATGCGTAGAACCGTGGGGCCACGCTCCGCCTCGACGGATTGCGCGCCACCACGGTTCTCGGGCTCTGCGATCATGGAGTCGTCTCCGCTTTCGGGTTAACCCACGGTGCGCCACTCATCTGATCGGGCGCACCACGCCGACGGCCCATGTTACCTCTCAGCCCGCCAGATCGTCGAACTCTCCGGCTTTGGCGCCCTGCAGAAAAGCCTCGATCTCCGGGCGCGTGTAGAAGAGCACGCCGCCGTCGGGGAATCGCGAATTACGCATGGCCACCAAGTTGTTGGCAGCCTCGGCGAACTCGACACAGTTCCCGCTCGGGTTGCTGAAGGTGCTCTTCCGCCAGGTTCCGATCACCTGGTTCTCAACTTCCGACATAGGACCCACTCCTTGCTCATGGTCGCTGACGCCACTGTCGCATACCGTCGGTCCTTACAGATGCAAACGCAGGTGTTCTTGCATCTGCACCGACATCAGGACGATAGCACGAAGTTCGCCGAGCCGCGTCCGCGGACCCCGAGCCCCACGCGAGGCCTGGGCCAGGGGCCGTTACCCACCGGATTTCCGATGCGTCGGGAGAGATGGACAGTCGATAACGAGCCGCGCCGAGCGCCCGGCCACGAGTCTTGTACTGTCGCAGTGGACATCGGTTTCACCAGCCGTCGGATCCACCGCCGGGGTACGCGCCGGCGCGCTTCGACCATGACCGCCAGGAGTCCGCCATGTCCGAGGAACCCGCGCCCGGGGAACACCGCCCCGCGATCCGCACCGATATCCCGCACTCCGCGCGCATCTGGAACTACTGGATGGGCGGCAAGGACAACTACGAGGTCGACCGAATCGCCGGTGAGGCCGGTATCGCGATCGATCCGGAGATCACCACCATGGCCGTACAGTCACGGCGCTTCCTCATCCGGGTGGTGCGATTCCTCGCCGCGGAGAAGGGGATCCGGCAGTTCCTCGATATCGGCACCGGCCTGCCGACCATGCAGAACACCCACCAGGTGGCACAGGACGTCGCTCCGGAATCCAAGATCGTCTATGTGGACAACGATCCGCTGGTACTCGCCCACGCTCGGGCACTGCTGGCCGATACCACCGACGCGGGGGTCACGGTCTATCTCGACGGCGACTACCACCGGCCCGAGCTCATCGTCAGCGACGCACGGCACGTCCTCGATTTCACCCGGCCGGTGGCGGTGATGTTCATGGGGGTGCTCGGGCATGTGCACTCCGCCGAGGAGATGCGGCGCATCGTGCACACCGTCGTGGAAGCCACGCCGTCCGGTAGCTATCTGGCCCTCTGGGACGGCACCGACGACAGTGCGGCATACGTGACGCTGTGCCGGAACTACACCGACACCGGGGGCACGCCCTATATCCCCCGGCCCCGGTCGGAGATCCGGGCGGCGTTCGACGGGCTCGAACCGGTGCAACCGGGCGTGGTGCCGATCGACCGATGGCGCCCGGACGCCGGCGACAGCGACACCCGGCCGCCGATCTCCGCCTACGGTGGCGTCGCCCGCAAGCCCTGACGGCCGCCGGGCGCCACGCCGGGGCGGACCGAGTCTGCGGCTACGGCGCCGCCGATACCGGAAGATGTAGGGCCACAGCATCGGTGGCCGCCAAATCGTCCGGAAACACGGCAACTGCAATTTCGTCTGTTGTTTGCAGATGTACTTGCATTTGTAAGCGACATCGGCTTAGACTCAGGCGCACAAGAGGGGCGATACGCAGCATTTTCTCCGGCTGATTCGCCGGCCGGACGTGTCGCCCTGCAACGTCGCACGTGAGGGGCCACCGAATGATCCAACCATTCCGAAGTCCCCATCGCAGCGCCCTCGGCAATACCGGCGGCGCTCACTCGCTCGGGCATCATCCAGAACCGATCCGCCACTACGCAGCAGCGGAGGCCGGGGCCGATTGCAGCGCCGAGCCGCCGGTTCTCACCTACCGGGAGGCACGCGAGATTCTGCACATCCATGATGTGCACGGCCCACAGTGTCGCCAGTGGCTGGCCGCCGCCGCCTACTTGTCCGCCGGACTCGACGACGAATAGGCCCCGCAAGGCGGGGTGGCTCTCGTACGAGCGCCGAAAAGGTCGGCCGATGCCGATTTGTGCTGGCTTTCGAGCACCGGACGCGGGATTCTGTAATCCCGCGTCCATGTGGATGGTGACCATGCGAATCGCCGAGATACTCCGCAACAAGGGCAGCGCCGTCACGACGGCCCGCCCGGATCTCGAAATCCGCGCGCTGCTGGCGCTGCTGGCCGAACACAACATCGGCGCCGTGGTCGTCTCGCCCGACGGCAGCCGGATCGCCGGAATCGTCTCCGAACGAGATATCGTCCGCGCGCTGCACCGGCACGGAACGGCACTACTGGATTCCCCGGTATCGCGGATAATGTCGACCGAGGTCCGCACCTGCGCTCCCGACGACCATATCGAGGGTCTCCGCCGGATCATGACCGATCTCCGGGTACGACATCTGCCGGTAGTCGCCGACGGCGAGCTGGTCGGCATCGTGAGCATCGGCGATGTGGTCAAGAGCGCCATCTCCGAACTCGCCTCCGAGCGAGAGCAACTGGTCGAATACCTGCAGGGCGGATACTGACCGTTCAACCGAGATCGGCCGACAACCAGCGCTGTGGACGCATGAACACCACAACGTGTTCGCCGAGCTCGGCCGCGGCGTAGGACAGGTAATCCTCCACCTGTTCGGGCGGCAGGTACCGCGCCACCATTTCCCGGTGCCGATCGTCGCTCATGGGCTCGACCCGCGTCACCGGGCCCTCCACGCTCACATAGCGAACGGTCGGCACCAACCGTTCGGCCATCAGGCTGAACCGTCCCGCCGCCTCGATCCGGCGCATCTTCTCCGATTGCGGCCCGGTCAGCACCCACAGCTCCCCGCCGGGCTCGTACTGATACCAGATCGGCAC
>JABFXT010000754.1 GCA_013361595.1 Nocardia sp.
CATCTACGGCGGCAGTTCGCAGATCCAGCGCAACATCATCGGTGAACAGCTGCTCGGGCTCCCGAAGGAACCGCGGCTGGACGGGGGCCCTTTCCAGGACATCGGCCGCCGTAAAAGCGCCTGATCCGATACTTTCCGCCGTCGTGCGGACCGAAGAACGGAAGAAACCGTGTACTTCGCTTACGACTCCGACCAGGAGGAGTTCCGGAGCTCGCTGCGCCGGCTGCTGACCGACCGCGCTCCGATGGCCCGCGTCCGTGAGATCGCCGCGGCCGGCACCTACGATGCCGAGACCTGGCAGTTGCTGACATCGAACATGGGGGTGCCGGGGCTGCACGTCGCCGAGCGGTTCGGTGGTGGCGGGTTCAGTTTCCTCGAAACCGCGCTCGTCGCACAGGAACTGGGCCGTGCGCTCACGCCGGTGCCGATGATCACCACCACCGGTGCCGTCGAGGCGGTGCTGCGGCTGGGTAGCCCGGCGCAGCAGCGCGAGCTGCTTCCGAGGCTGCTGGACGGCACGGTGATCGGGACGCTGGCACTCAGCGGGGCCCAGGATACCGATATCGCCGGTGCTCGGGTACGAGCCGCTGCCGCCCCGGCGGGACCGACGCTGACCGGCCGCCTCGACTATGTCGCGTTCGGGCATGTGGCCGATCTGCTGGTGGTACCGGCACTCACCCCGGCCGGTGACGCGGTGGCGCTGTATGTCGTCGACGCCGGTGCTTCCGGTGTCCGCGTCACCGCGCGGCCGTCCCTGGACACCACTCGTACCGTGGCGACGGTCGAACTCACCGATACACCCGCCGCGCTGCTGGGCGCCGAGGCCGCGGCGATCGGCCGGGTTGTCGATATCGTGCGGACACTGCTGGCGAACGAGGCGCTGGGCGCCGCCGAGGCCGCGCTGGAGATGGCCGTCGCCTATGCCGGACAACGCGTCCAGTTCAACCGCCCCATCGGATCGTTTCAGGCCGTCAAGCACAAATGCGCTGATATGGCCATCGCTGTCGACGCCGCCCAGGCCACCGTCATGTACGCCTCGCTCTGCGCGGCCGAGGACAACGAGGAGTTCCCCCGGCTCGCGGTGATGGCGAAAGCGCAGGCGGCGGAATGCCTGAGTCTGTGTGCGGCGCAGAACATCCAGATTCACGGCGGTATCGGGTTCACCTGGGAGGCGGACCCGCATCTGTACTTCCGGCGAGCGAAGGCGGTCGAACCGCTTTTCGGCGATCACGCGCACCATACGGAGCTGCTGGCCGAACTCGTCGGGATCTGACCGGTGGGTGGCCCGAGCGGTCGCGGGTCGCCCACCGTCTAACGGTCGAACACCACGCGGCCGCCGATGACGGTCGTACGTACTGCCTCGGCTGCCGGGTGCTCGAGCATCCGCTCGATCGGACGGTCCAGGAGCACGAGATCGGCGGGCACGCCCGGCGTGACCGCGCGGGCTCGGCCACCCGGATCGTGCAGTGGCGCGAGAAAGCGCCCGAGCGCGTCCGGTGCCCGCAGAGTTTCCGCCGGGCCGATGACGCGGCCGCCGGGTGCGCGCCGGGTGACCGCGTCGGCGATGATCCGCCAGGGGTCGAGTGGACCGTAGGGAGCGTCGCTGGACAACGCCGAGCCCACCCCGGCTTCGAGCAGGCTGCGGCAACGGTAGAGATCGGGCAGATCCGCCGGATCGACGCGGTGGAGATAGTCGTCACCGCGTGCGCCGATGAACCCGGGCTGGGTCACCACGGTGATCCCGAGCCGCCGTAGGACCGGGACCGATTCGCCCGGGACTATCGCACCGTGTTCGATCCGGTCCCCGGGAACGCTGCCCGTCTCGTCGAAGGCGGCCAGCAGGATGAGCAGGGCCTCCCGGCTGACACAGTGCACCGCTACCGGGCGGCCGATTTCGTGCGCCGCTCGGATGGTGGACACCAGTGTGTCGATCTCGGGAAATCCGGAATCGGCCAGGACGATTTTGTACGCCCCGGTCGTGACGCCCGCGCCGCATTGCGCCCCGAGCGGAACACCCAGCAGGTTCAACCGCTGGGGTACGGTGCCGGACTCCGCGGCGGCGATCAGGGCGGTGCGCGAGGTATCGGCGAGATCCGGTGTGGCATCGGTGATGCCGGTGATTCCGTAGCGGGCCAGCCGGGCAGCGATATCCGTGAGATCCGGCGGACCGCTGTCGGGCAGCCGCGATCTGAGCCAGGAGTCCGCGCGCCAGAGCCGCCCCGTGGCACACCCCGCGGTATCGCGTTCGATACCCGGTGCGGTCGCGGTATCGAGGCCGACCCGGCGGGCTGCGGCCGAATTGAGTATCCACAGGGCGCCACTGCGGTGCTGGATACGTACCGGACGCCGCGCGTACAGCGAATCGAGTGCGGTGGAATCGAGGAGCCCGGCCACGGTCTCGACATAGCCGACTCCGCGGATCCAGCCGTCACCCGGTGCGGTGGCGAGGGCGTGCGCGAGATCGGCGGCGGTGCGCACGCGGGGTGGACCACAGCGGACCGAGGCCGCGTCCGCGGCCGCCGCGTGCAGGTGCAGATGATGATCGTGCAGGCCGGGCAGCAGGGCTCCGCCGGCGGCGTCGAGGACCGGGAGCCCGCTCGCGGGTAGATACGTCCCGACCGCCGCGATCCGGCCGGCGCGGATCAGGACATCGGTGCCCGGACTGCCGGATACCTCGGCGCCGCGGATCAGCAGGCTCGTCATCGGAGGCGCACCCCGAGCTCGGCGAGTACCGCATCGGTGTCCCGGCCGCTGCCGGGCGCCACGCCGCCGGCGGTCCGGCGGCTCGGTGCGCTCACTCGTGATTCGTCGATCGGGGCCGTGATCGCCGGTCCGGGGTCGAGGGTTGCCGCCACGACCGACGACATGGCGATATCCCATAACCGGCCGGAGCCGTCGGCGGGCGCCGACATCGCCAGGACCGCCGCGGTCAGTCCGGTCAGCGGATCGGCGATCGCGTCTCCCACGAATACCGGGACGCCGCGGGATCGGGCGACCAGGCCGGCGGTGGCCGCGATATCGTCTCCGAAGCCGATCCGGTTCGAGGATCGCCCGTGCGCGGTGATCGAGATCCAGGTGCCACCGGCGGCGGCGAATGCCGCGGCGTCCAACCCGAACCCGGCCAGGGCGCGTGGTCGCGACGCCTCGATCACGATATCGGCGGATGCGACCAGTTCGCTCAGGGCGCGGCGCTGTCGGGGCGCTCCCGGGTCGAGGACTACGGATTCGTGGCCACCGTGGAGCAGTTCGTAGAAATCGGCTTCGCCCCGGCGGGCGCCGTCGGGCCGGGTGGGTGTCTCCACCTTGATCACGCGCGCCCCCGCCAGGCCGAGCAGGTGCGCGCAGAGCGGGCCCGCCCACAGCGCGCTGAAATCCACGACGCGCAATCCGCGCACCGGCCGCGGTCGCAGCGGTTGCGGGGGGTCCGCCGATACGGGCGCGAGCGGGCCCGCCGCCAGACCCAGCAGATCCGCGCGTTCGGCGAGTTCGGCACCGGTGTGGGCGCGTAGCCAGTCCGTGACGCCGGGCCAAGGGTCGTCCGTGGCGTCGCGGGAGATGAGCGCGGCGAGCAGTACCGGATCATCGGGGCGTGCGCAGCTGACCGCGGCCCAGCCGTCGGCGGTGGGCAGCAGCCGGCAGTGGCGGCCGACCGAGCGCGTACCGCCGCGGCCGAGGCCGGTGAAGGCCGCGCGCTCGGAGAGGAGGCGGGCGCCGTCGAGGCGGACCCGGCCGCCGGTGATCGCCGTGATCCGGTCGGTGTGGCGGCGGGCGACGGTGGCCGCCGATCCGGGCGGTATCAGCGCCGGGCCGTCGGGAAAGCCGGTGAGCGCGGGTATCCCGCTCTCGGCCCAGTCGAGCACCCGATGTGCGGTCGCACTCGGGGTGTGCACGGTGTCGGACACGCGCTGATGTTACCTCCCGCTAATAATCATGCGCATAGATCTTGACAAGGTAGTAATCCAGACGCATGATTAGCATCATCAAGTGAGCCGCCTCACTTTTCTCGCGACGGTTGTGTGTGACCGAACCGACCTCGCTCACACCGTATTCCGGCCGTCGTCGGGCTCGTCAAAGGGAGATCCAGTGACCAAGTTCTTCACCCGCACCGGGGTATCGGTGCGCGCCGGCGCATTCGTCGCGGCCGGTGCGCTGGTACTGGCCGGGTGCGCCGAAACGGGTATCGGCGGCGGGGGCGGCGGGGGCGCGAGTGTCGCGTACGGTGCGACCAAGGCCGACTACCAGGCGGCTTTCGCCGATATGGACCCGATCCTGTTGCATACGCAGTCGCCCGGGGCGAAAGGGTCGGTCGCCGGATCGTTCGTCGAGAAGTACGTCGCGGCGGTGGAGGACTGGTCGGGCGGGAAGATCACCTTCGATCTGGCGTACTCGGACGCTATCGCGAAATCCACCGAGATCGACGACGCCGTCAGCGACGGACGCCTGGATATGGGTCAGGTCCTGACCGTCTACGAGCCGAAGGAGTTCCCGGCGTCGGCGGCGCTGCTGGACGCGGGGGTGTTGTCGGATCAGAGCGTGGTGACCGGCGTGCTCCAATCCAACGCGTGGCCGGCCGAGGTGGCCTTCTCGACACCGGAGATCGTCTCGGAGTTCGCGGACAAGGGGCTCGAGTTGATGCTGCCGGCCTACAACGCCGGGATGAACGCCCTGTTCTGCGCACAGCCGAGCACCGGACTCGCCGATTTCGCCGGTAAGAGCGTCTCGGTCGGTAGCACCGTCGCCGGTGAACAGGTCTCGGCCCTGGGCGGCACCTCGACATCGGTCGCCTATACCGAGGCCTACGAAGCGCTGCAGCGCGGCGTGATCGACTGTTCGATGGTCAGCCCGTCGGCGGCGACGATCGGCGGGATCGTGGAGGTCGCGCCGAATACCGTGATCGACCCCGAGGCCGGCCTGGCCGTACCGACCGGGAACATGGTCTTCAATGCCGACCTCTGGGCGAACCTGCCGCTCGCCGCGCGGCAACTGCTCTGGGACCGGCTCGACGTCTTCCTCGCCGCGGCCATCCAGGACAAGATCTGGCCGGTCACCGCCAACGCGATGAAGAAGATCGAACAGTACGGCGGGTCGGTGGTGCCCTTCTCCGACGACGCGCGCGCCGCGATACGGCGGGTGAACGATGCCATCGTGGAGAAGCGGGCCGATGATCCGGCACTGGCGAACGGGCGGGCGTTCGTCGATTCCGTGCGCGAGAAATCCGGGAAGTGGAGCGATATCGTCGCCGAACTCGGCTACCGCAACGAGACCGGCTACAACGGTTTCGCCGACTGGTACAAACCCGGGAAGATCGATATCGACCCCTACGTGCAGCGGGTGTTCCAGGAGATTCTGCTCGACCGGCGTCCGGTGTGACGTCCACCGCCCCCGGCGCCCGCCGTGGGCGATGAGCACGGCCCGGCGGCGATCG
>JABFXT010000735.1 GCA_013361595.1 Nocardia sp.
GGGGCCGAGGCCCCGGCGCCGCTGCTGCGGGCCGGCGATGTGGCCCGGGAGGCCGCACCGCTGTTCGCGGGCGCCCGGGTGGAGCGGCTGCTGGTGCTCATCTGCGATGCGCGCAACCGGCCACGGCAGCGGGTCTTCGTCGCCGAAGGCGCCATCGACGAGGTCGCGGTGCCGGTTCGCGAGATCCTGAACACGGTTCTGCGCCACGACGGCCGCGCCTTCGCGCTGGCCCATAATCACCCCTCCGGTGATCCGACGCCCAGCCCGGACGATCGCCGTGCAAGTACGCTGCTCGCCGCGGCGGCGCGGACGGTGGGGTTGCGGTTCCTGGACCATGTGGTGGTCGCGGGCGAGAGCTGGCGGCGCGCCAGCCCGTTCGACGAGGATTTTCCGTGAGTCACCATCCCACCGCTACCGGGCCCGCGGCACGACCGGACCGAGAGTGAGGTCGCTCAGGCGTCCGGTTCGGCGACGACGGCGGCCGCCGGCCCGGCAGCGGCCGCACTGCGGGCCCGGCGGCGACCGGCGGCCAGCCGGGACCCGATCAGCCCCTGCCGCGGCGCGAACAGGTAGACCGCGGTGAACACCACGCCCTGGGCCAGCACAATGGTGGCGCCCGGCGCGGTATCGGCGTAATAGCTCACGTACAGGCCGGTGATCGCGCAGATCCCCGACAGCGTCGGGGCGATCATCAGCATCCGCGCGAACCGGTCGGTGAGCAGATAGGCGGTCGCGCCGGGAATGATCAACATCGCCACCACGAGGATCACGCCGACCGCCTGTAACGCCACCACCGAGGTCAATGCGAGCAGGCCGAGCAGGGTCGCACCGAGAACCCGCGGATTCAGCCCGAGCGCGTACGCATGGATGGGGTCGAAGGCGTACAGCGTGAAGTCGCGGCGTTTGAGGACGAGCGCGGCGAAGACGAAGGCGGCCAGCCCGGTGATCTGGATCAGCTCCTCCTGGCTCACCCCCAGCAGGTTGCCGAAGATGATGTGGTTGAGATCGGTATTGCTGGGTGTCACCGAGATGAGTACCAGGCCGAAGGCGAACAGGGTGGTGAACACGATGCCGATGGCCGCGTCCTCCTTCACCCGGCTCGTATCGCGGACCAATCCGATCAATCCGACCGCCAGGAACCCGAAGATCACCGCGCCGACGGCGAACGGTACCCCCGCGATATAGGCGAGCACCACGCCCGGCAGCACCGCATGCGATACCGCGTCCCCCATCAGCGACCAGCCCACCAGCACGAGCCAGCAGGACAGCAGGCCGCAGACGACCGCCGCGACCACGCTGGCGGTGAGCGCCCGCACCATGAACGCGTAGCGCATCGGTTCGAGGAGGAATTCGAGCAGGTCCATCACACTCACCGCTGCCCGATGACGTCGAGACCGAAGGCGAGCGCGAGGTTTTCCGGTCGCAACGCCTCGGCCGGGGCGCCGTGCACCAGTACCCGTCGCATCAGCAATACGGCTTCGTCGGCCAGTCCGGGCAGCGCGTGCAGATCGTGGGTGGAGATCAGCACGGTCGCCCCGTCGGCGGCGAGTTCCTTCAGCAGGCCGGTGATCGTCGCCTCGGACCTCTTGTCCACTCCGGCGAACGGTTCGTCGAGCAGCAGGATCCGGGCACCCTGCGCGATACCGCGGGCCACGAACGCCCGTTTGCGCTGTCCGCCGGAGAGCTGACCGATCTGACGGCCGGCCAGATCGGTAAGTTCGACCCGCTCCAGCGCTTCGTCCACCGCGGCCCGGTCGGCTCGACCCGCCCGCCGGGTGAACCCCATCCGGCCGTACCGTCCGGTGGTCACCACATCGCGCACCGACAGCGGGAACGACCAGTCCACGGCCTCGTTCTGCGGTACATAACCCAGCACCCCGGCCCGCCGGGCCGCCGGCGGTCGCGCACCGCCGATCCGGACCGTGCCGCGATCCGGGGTGATCATGCCCATGATGGTCTTGAACAGGGTCGATTTCCCGGACCCGTTCATCCCGATGAGGGCGCACACCCGGCCGGCATCCACGCTCAGCCGGACCTCGTCCAGGGCCTGGACCTGGCCGTAGTAGACGGTGACGCCGTCGACGTCGATCGCGGGGATTGTCATGGCCTGCTCCCGGTGAGTGCTGCGGCTATGGTCTGGGCGTCGTGCCGGATCAGGTCCAGATAGGTCGGTACCGGGCCGTCGGCGGCCGAGAGCGAATCCACGTAGAGCACCCCGCCGAACTCCGCGCCGGTGGCTTCGACGACTCGGCGCATCGGGGCATCGGAGACGGTGGATTCGCAGAACACCGCCGGGACCTCGTGGTCCCGAACATATTCGATGACTCCGGTGATCTGCTGCGGCGTGGCCTGCTGTTCGGCGTTGACCGGCCAGATGTAGTACTCCGAGAGCCCGGCGTCGCGGGCCAGGTAGGAGAACGCGCCCTCACAGGTCACCAGCGCACGCTGGCGCCGGGGCAGGTTCGCGAGATCGGCGACGAGCTCGTCGTGCACCTGCTGCAACTGCTGTTTGTAGGTCTCGCCGTTGGCACGGAAGTCCGCCGCGTGTTCGGGAACGAGCCGGGAGAAGGCAGCGGCGATATTGTCCACGTAGGTCTGCACGTTGAGCGGCGACATCCAGGCATGCGGATTGGGTTTCCCGGCGTAGGCGTCGGAGGTGATCGGGACCGACGCCACCCCCTCGCTGACGGTGACGTGTTCGGCGTCGAGATCGGCGACGAACTGGCCGAACCAGGCTTCCAGGTTCATTCCGTTGTCGAGGATGAGGTCGGCTTTGGCGGCGCGTTTGATATCGCCCGGCGTGGGTTCGTAGCCGTGGATCTCGGCGCCGGGTTTGGTGAGCGACTGGACTTCGAGATATCCGCCCGCGACGTTCGAGGCGATATCGGCCAGCACGGTGAAGGTGGTGGCGACGACCGGCTCACCGGTGCGCGGCAGATGGAACGTATCGCAGGCGGTGAGTACGACCGTGAGGCCGCAGGCCGCGAGCACGGCGGCGATCCGGGGAAACACCTGCATTCCGAACCACCGCCTTCCACTCGGAATGGTAAGTTCGGGTACCCGAATTATCAAGTTCGTGTGACGGAATACAAGCGGCCGGAAAAGCGGAACCGCCCCCGTGCCGGGCACGGGGGCGGTTCTGTCGGCAGGTGCGGGCTCAGCGCGCGAACAGCAGAGCCCGTTTCACCTCCTGGATGGCCTTGGTGACCTCGATACCACGAGGGCAGGCATCCGTGCAGTTGAAGGTGGTGCGGCAGCGCCACACACCGTCGACCTCGTTGAGGATGTCCAGACGTTCGCGGGCGGCCTCGTCCCGGCTGTCGAAGATGAAGCGGTGCGCGTTCACGATCGCGGCCGGGCCGAAGTAACTACCGTCGGTCCAGTACACCGGGCACGAGGTGGTGCAGCAGGCGCACAGGATGCACTTGGTGGTGTCGTCGAACCGGGCGCGGTCGGCCTGGCTCTGGATCCGCTCGTAGGTCGGCTCGTTACCGGAGGTGATCAGGTACGGCTTCACCGCGCGGAACGCGTCGAAGAACGGCTCCATGTCCACGACCAGGTCCTTCTCGACCGGCAGACCACGGATGGGCTCGACGGTGATGGTGACCGGCTTACCGTTCTTCGGCAGCATGTCCTTCATCAGGACCTTGCAGGCCAACCGGTTCACCCCGTTGATCCGCATCGCATCGGACCCGCACACACCGTGCGCGCAGGAGCGCCGGAAGGTGAGCGTGCCGTCCAGGTAGGACTTGATGTAGATGAGGATGTTCAGGAACCGGTCCGTCGACAGCGCGGGCACCTGGAACGACTCCCAGCGCTGGCCCTCGCCGTCTTCGGGGTTGAACCGCGCCACCTTGACGGTGATCATGGTCGAACCTTCGGGAACCGGCGCCGGGCTCGCGGCCGTGGGATTCTCGGCTACAGCGGTCATCAGTACTTACGCTCCATCGGCTCGTAACGGGTCTGCACCACCGGCTTGAAGTCGAGGCGGATATCGGAGAGGAGATCCGCGCCCTCCTTGTAGGCCATCGTGTGCCGCATGAAGTTCACGTCGTCGCGGTCCGGGTAGTCCTCGCGCGCGTGCCCGCCACGCGACTCCTTGCGGTTGAGCGCCCCGACCACCGTGACTTCGGCCAGCTCCAGCAGGAAGCCGAGCTCGACGGCCTCGAGCAGATCGCTGTTGTAGCGTTTGCCCTTGTCCTGCACCGTGATCCGGGCGTAGCGCTCCTTGAGCGCGTGGATATCGGTGAGGGCCTGCTTGAGGGTGTCCTCGGTGCGGAACACCGACGCGTTGTTGTCCATCGACCGCTGCAGTTCGGTGCGGATGTCGGCGACCCGCTCGTTACCGTGGTCGGACAGGATCAGCGCCAGCCACTCCTGCACCATCTGCGCCGGGGCCTCCGGCATCTCGACGAACTCGGCGCGGTGCGCGTACTCCGCGGCGGCGATACCGGCCCGGCGGCCGAACACGTTGATATCGAGCAGCGAGTTGGTGCCGAGCCGGTTGGCTCCGTGCACCGAGACGCAGGCGCATTCACCGGCGGCGTAGAGGCCCGGGATGATGTCGGTGTTGTTCTTCAGCACCTCGCCCTCGATCCGGGTGGGGATACCGCCCATCACGTAGTGGCAGGTGGGGAACACCGGTACCAGTTCCTTCACCGGATCCACACCCAGGTAGGTGCGGGCGAATTCGGTGATATCGGGGAGCTTCTCCTCGAGGACGTCCTCGCCGAGGTGGGTCACGTCGATGTAGACGTAATCCTTGTTCGGTCCGGCACCGCGGCCCTCGAGCACCTCGAGCACCATGGAGCGGGCGACGATATCGCGCGGCGCGAGGTCCTTGATGGTGGGCGCGTAGCGCTCCATGAAGCGCTCGCCGTCGGCGTTGCGCAGGATGCCGCCCTCACCTCGGACGGCTTCGGAGATCAGGATGCCCAGACCGGCCAGACCCGTCGGATGGAACTGGTGGAATTCCATGTCCTCGAGCGGCAGGCCCTTGCGGAACACGATCGCCATACCGTCGCCGGTGAGCGTGTGCGCGTTCGAGGTGGTCTTGTACATCCGGCCCGAACCGCCGGTCGCGAAGACGATCGACTTGGCGTGGAAGACGTGCAGCTCGCCGGTGGCCAGCTCGTAGGCGACCACACCGGTGGCGACCTGGCCACGGTCGGTATCGGTCAGCACGAGGTCCAGCACATAGAACTCGTTGTAGAACTCGACGTCGTGCTTGACGCAGTTCTGGTACAGCGTCTGCAGGATCATGTGACCGGTGCGGTCGGCGGCGTAGCAGGCCCGCCGGACCGGGGCTTTGCCGTGGTCACGGGTGTGCCCGCCGAACCGGCGCTGGTCGATCTTGCCCTCGGGCGTGCGGTTGAACGGCAGACCCATCTTCTCCAGGTCCAGCACCGCGTCGATGGCC
>JABFXT010000429.1 GCA_013361595.1 Nocardia sp.
CCCCCTTCCCGGCCGGGTGATTCGCATTTCTCGGCCGGGCGAATCGGATGGAACTGGCCCCGAACCGGTGATTCAACCGCCGTTCGACGGGTATTCGCGCCAACGTCCCTGGTCGCAGGCTCGACAGGAAGGACATGACCATGGTCGCCGGACACAACGACCCCAATAAGAGTCAACCCGCGAGTGAGCATCGTTTCCCCGACGACGCACGGACGACCCGTTCGCACGCCGGAGAAACCATCGAAGATCGCCGTAACTGGCCGGGCATCATCCTCGGCGCCGTCGGCATCGTTCTGGTGGCGCTGACCCTCACCGCCGCCGGTTACGGTTTCGCCGGCTGGGCGGTCATCGCCGGAATCATCGGTGTGATCTGCTTGATCGCCGGCGGGCTGATCGTGGTCGCCGAACACCGGCGGATCAAGATCAAAGAAGGCGCTACCCTGCGTGAGCCACGTGGCCACTGAGCGCCGCATGGACCACTCACGTGCGCCGTTGCTCGACGCACTCGGCGAATACCAGCGGCTGGGCCGGTACGGTTTCACACCGCCCGGCCATCGCCAGAGCCGCGGAGTGGACGAACGGGTGGCAGCGATCATCGGCGCGGACGCGTTTCGCGCCGATGTGCTGGCCGCGCCGGGCCTCGACGACCGCTTGTCCCGCGGCGGCTATCTGTCCCACGCCGAGAACCTGATGGCCGATGCCGTGGGCGCGGATCAGACCTTCTTCGCCACCTGTGGCAGCTCGCTCTCGGTGAAGGCGGCCATGATGGCCGTCGCGGGCGGTGACGAGAACGGCTTGCTGGTGGCCCGCGACAGCCACAAATCGATCGTGGCCGGGCTGATCTTCTCGGGCGTGCTGCCGCGCTGGATCACCCCGCGCTGGGATGCCGAACGCCATCTGTCGCATCCGCCGTCACCGGAGCAGGTCCGCCAGGCGTGGGAGAAATACCCCGAGGCGGCGGGCGCGCTGATCGTCAGTCCCAGTCCGTACGGGACCTGCGCCGATATCGCGGGGATCGCCCGGGTGTGCCATGAGAGCGGCAAACCGCTCATCGTGGACGAGGCCTGGGGTGCTCATCTGCCCTTCCATCCGGGCCTGCCGACCTGGGCGATGGATGTGGGCGCCGATATCTGTGTGGTGAGTGTGCACAAGATGGGCGCCGGGTTCGAACAGAGCTCGGTCTTCCACGTTCAGGGCGACCTGGTGGATCCGGTCCGCCTCCGTCACTGCGTCGACCTGCTCATGACCACGAGCCCGAATGTGCTGATCTACTCGGCCCTGGACGGATGGCGCCGCCAGATGGTCGAGCGCGGACACGACCTGCTCGATGCCGCGCTGCGTACCGCGCGCCGCACCCGCACCGAGCTGAGCACTATCCCCGGCATCCAGGTCATGGAGGACGAACTGCTCGGTGCGGAGGCCTCCCACGATCTGGACCGGCTCCAGGTGCTGCTGGACGTCTCCGGGACCGGCGCCACCGGATACGACGCCGAGGACTGGCTGCGCCGGGAACGGTTGATCGATATGGGTCTCAGCGATCACCGGCGGACCCTCGCGACCATGTCCTACGCCGACGACGACACAACGGCCGACATGCTCATCGAGGCGGTCGGCGATTGGCGGGCTCAGCTGACCGACGCTGATTCCCCGAACGGGATCTACCTACCCGCACCACACGAACTGCAGCTGGATACCGCGATATCGCCCCGCGACGCGTTCTTCGGCACCACCGAGATGGTGCCCGTGGCGGAGGCGGCGGGCCGGGTCGCGGCCGAACAGCTCACGCCCTATCCACCCGGTATTTCGGTGGTCGTGCCAGGAGAACGCCTCGACCAGGGGGTGCTGGACTATCTGCGCACCGGCCATGAGATCGGGCTGAATATCCCCGATGCCACGGACCCCGAACTGAAAGCGGTCCGCGTCGTGGCGTGACCGTCCCGATTTCGCAATGCGGTGGTTGAATTCGCCGGGGCAGGGTATGCGCGCAGGCATGGAACTACTCGTAATCCTCGCGATCGCGATACTGGTCGCCGTGGTGGTCGGGTCCCGGTGGTTGAAGGGGCGGGAGCCGAGCACCCGCGACGCCCCGGACAACGAAGGCAACCCCCACCGCGACCACGAGTGACCGCGCGACTCGGTGCTCGCGTCACGATACGCCCGGTATCAGAACTCGGCGCACCGCTGATCGAGTCGTGACCGGCCGTCAGGTTGTACGGGGGCGTCCTCGAAGCGGGCTCCGGACTCGGCGAGCCGGGCAGTCGCGCGCCGATTCTCCCGAGCCGGGCACAAGCCCGGACAGCTCGACGACTGCCGCGTGACGCTGAGGGCGGATGCGTGCTCTCATATCTCCATCGTCGTCGGCCCCTGCGGGCGGCGCTGCCGGCCGGGCATGGGAACGGGGCGAGGCGGCATTACCTCCTCGGGAACAACCGGGAAGACCGGGAGCAACGGATTCGATACTTCGAGGCCCAGATCTTCCTGTGCACGGTTGAGGATAGCGCTGGCCTGCTCGAGCGTTCGCTCGACGGTGAGGACGACCTGGTATTCGACATATGACGCGAGGCCGTCATCGGCAGCGGAGGGTTCGGTGTAGGAGGCGGGCACAGTCCGAACGAGGTCGGTCGCGTCCAACACCTCCCGCAATCGATCGACAAGGCCCTTGACTCGTTGCAGGGCCGTTGCCCCTACAGTGGCGGTTCGTTGCGTGATGGTGAGGGCGGTGCCGTCGGCGCCATCCCATCCCGTTGAATGACGCTGCAGGATGTTGTGAAAGGTCGAATAAGATTCGGCCGCGAATCCGGCCAACCCGGTGGTCACGTCGGCACTCGGCACGGCGGATTCGCGGGTGGCATTACGGGTGAGGGGACCGCATAGTCCGGGGTACCCAGCGTATCGGCCATATCCTGGAAGACGGATCGGGCCCGGACTACATAGGCGGCCAGGGCCTTCGACGCCTGCGAGGGAGGGTCGAGTTCGACCTGCCAGCCTGTGGGTTTCGAAGACGGTGGAGTGGGTGAAGGTCCCGGGGACGGCGACGGCGTAGGACTATTCGCTCCTTCCGCCGAGTTGATCTCCAACGGGCCGCCTTTGCCGACAGTCGAGGGTTGATTGTGTAGTCTCCCACCCGAACTGGTGGCCGTTACTTCCCATCGATGGCAGCCCCGTTGGAGTCAGGGAGAGAGTGCCGCTGTGCAAGAGGATCGTGCCGCGCCGCGACGACCAGGGTCGGGACCGTGATGTGGGAGTGTCAGAGTCGAGGCCGGAAGCGGAATCACATGCGGATCGGCGAAACTGTCACAGCGCACCAGCGTGAGCCGTCGCCTGCTCCGCAATTACGAGGAACAGGGACTTCCCACCGCGCATCGCTCCGGCGGCGGCTTCCGTGAATACGATCCGGACGCGCCGGCGGTCGTCCGGCACATTCGCGCTCTGCTCGCCGCATATCTGGCCGCCACCGAAGTCGGGGGCCGGTGAGGGCTCACCGCGACCGGGCGCAGCGGCTGCCGTGGCGCAGTAACGCAGCCAGTCTGCCGGTCGCCTGGCGCCGCGGAGCCCTCGCTCGTTCGACCTACACTCGATGACCAGAATTCGCGATGGGCCAGGGGTTTTCGTGCATCCGTCGAGCTAGATTCTTTCCATCATGCGTCAGGCCTACCGGGCCGGTCACCGAAGGGCGAAAAATGAGTGATGGTTACGACCCGCGAACAATACTGGCGGAGGCGGGATACAGCATCGAAGACTGGTCACCTGTCACCAGCGGCGAGTCGGGCGCCGCAGTCTTTCGCGACGAGGACGCCACCCGCTACGCCAAATGTGTTCCGGCCGCGGAGGCCTCCGCACTGAAGTCAGAACACGACAGGGTGCAGTGGCTGGCCGAGCAGCGTGTGCCGGGCCCACGCGTGCTCGACTGGCATTCCGGCAAGGCCGGAGCACTGCTGATGACCAGCGCCGTCCCCGGCGTTCCCGCGGAACAACTATCGGCTGCAGACCTCCGCGCAGCCTGGGAACATATCGCCGGCGCGGTGCGTGGGCTGCACGAACTACCAGCGCACCGCTGCCCGTTCGACCGCGGTCTGGACACGATGGTCGCGCTGGCGCGTGATGTCGTCGCCCGCGATGCCGTGAACCCGGAGTTCCTTCCCGTCGAGCAGCAGGACATGCGACCCGAGGAGTTGCTGGCCCGCCTCGAACCCGAGATCGCGCGGATGCGGGCCCACGAGGCTGTGGACACGGTCGTCTGTCACGGCGACCTGTGCCTGCCCAACATCATCGTGGACCCGGAAACGCTGACGGTGGCCGGATTCATCGACCTGGGCCGGCTCGGGTCTGCCGATCGGTACGCCGACTTGGCGCTGCTGCTTGCCAACGCACGCGAAACCTGGGCGAACGAGGAGCAGGCGCTGGCCGCGGACGCACTGTTCGCGGCCGGCTACGGCCTCGTCCTGGACCGCGACCGCTTGAACTTCTACCTGCACCTCGACCCCCTCACCTGGGGATGAGGAAGAGCCGGACCGGCCCATGAGGGTGGCGACTGCGCCGATCTCAGCGCACGACCGTTCAGGCCGAATCCCACAGCAGGCGGTAGTAGTCGATGCGCTCGGGGTCCGGTGCGATCCCGTACGCCTCATAGAGGATCCCGTCGTACCCCGGGCCGTAATTCCACTCCGTGCTCCAGGCCGCAACCGCGAGGTCGGCCCACCGGTCGCCCACCCCCAGCGAGCCCAGGTCCACATGCGCGGCGAACCCGCCGTCATCATGCACCAGCGTGTTCGGAACGCACGCATCACCGTGACAGACCACGAGCCGGTCGATGGCAGGCGGGTCGCCGATGCGTGCCCGGGCCTCCACTACATCCAGATGCCGATACTCGGGCGACCACTCGGCCGGTCCCTTCCCCTCGGCGATACGCTCGTCGGCGCGCGCGAGTCGTGTTTCGACACTCCATTCGAAGGGGCATCGATCGACAGGCAGGCGGTCGTGCAGTCGGCGCAACCCGGCGCCGATCGCCGCCGCCGCTGTCGCCGGTTCCGCGATCCACCGCGGATCCACCGCGGAGCGTCCGGGCACTTCCGCCGTAACCAACCACGCCCCCTCGCCATCGGCCCCGTGCTCGAGAACCCGGGGGACGGTCACCCACTGCTGTGCCCAGGCCAGCCGCTCCGCCTCGCCGCGCAGATCGATCTCCGGTGTGCCCGCGGCGATCCACTTGGCATACCTGACTGCCTCGCCCTCGAGCCGAAATGTCAGACCCCCGAGCTCGTTACGCCACACCGGGGTTATCGTGTCGGCACCCGCGAGCGCCTCGACCACCTCGGGTACATCCACGGGACCGGTCGGAATCTCAGCGATAACAGGACGGCTCATCCGATGATCGTTCATGCTGATCCACGCGAATGACAAATGAGCCGAA
>JABFXT010000162.1 GCA_013361595.1 Nocardia sp.
ACCCCCGCCGCCGACTCCTGGCTGGAAGCACCGGCGGCCCGCCGCTGGGTGCCACTCGCACACGCCTGGCTGGAGCTGGACCGGAATCCGTGGATGATCGGCCTGCGGGACGCCGCCGACAAGCCGCTGGCGGCACTCGCGCACGAGCTCCGGGTGCCGTATGCCGTACGAGACCGCCGAATCGTGCTGGCGACCCTCGCCGAACAACCACCCGGTACCGAACTCGATCCCGGCGACCTCGCGCGCCTGCTGGCATGGCGGACCCCGCGGCGCCGGCGGCACTTCCGGCGCCAGGTCGTCGACAACACATTGGACGAGGCCGCCGCACTCGGACTGGTGGGGCGCGGTGCGCTCACTACCGCCGCCCGGACGATGCTCACAGATACCCTCGCGGCCGCCGAAGCGGCACTGGAGGCCGCGCTCCCCGACCCGGTGGACCATGTCCTGGTCCAGGCCGATCTGACGGTGGTGGCACCGGGACCGCTCACCGCCGATCTGCAACGCCGCATCGAGCTGGTCGCCGATGTGGAATCGGCCGGGGCGGCCACCGTCTACCGGATCGGCGAACCCACCTTGCGCCGCGCGCTCGACGCCGGTCTCACCGCCGCGGAACTGCACAGCCTCTTCGGCCGTCACTCCCGCACTCCCGTCCCGCAGACACTCACCTATCTGATCGACGATGTGGCCCGGCGGCACGGCCGGTTGCGGGCCGGAATGGCACAGTCGTTCGTGCGCAGTGAGGATCCCGCGCTGCTGGCTCAGGTGCTGGTCTCCCCCGTCGCCGAAACCCTCGCACTGCGCGGTATCGCGCCGACCGTGGCGATATCGCAGGCACCGCTGGGCGAATTGTTCGAGCAGCTGCGCGCGGCGGGCTTCGCACCCGCCGGTGAGGATGCCTCCGGCGCGATCGTGGACCTGCGGCAGCGCGGTGCGCGGATCAGTGTCCGGCCGCTGGCCCGGCAGCCGTACCGGCCGTCACCGCCGACGACCGATCAGCTGGAGCTCTTGGTCACCGAGCTACGCGCCGGGGAACGGGCCGCCACCGCCGCCTCCGGGCAGGCGGTACGCAGCGACGGCACCCGCACGAGTACGGCCGCCGCCCTGGCGCTGCTCCAACTGGCGGCGCGGGTACGGCGGCAGGTCCACATCGGCTATGTCGACGCCAAAGGCACCGCGATCCAGCGGGTCGTCGAACCGGTGCGGGTGGGCAACGGTCAGCTCGAAGCGCTGGATCCGGTCACCGGAACGGTCCGCCAGTTCACGTTGCACCGGATCTCGTCGGTCGCGCTGCTCGAGTAGTCCGTACCGCCGCCGGATCACTCAGCCGCGCAGCGAACCCGGATAGAGGTACTGGTCCGGCGGCGGGGTGGTACCCCGCAGCCAGGCATCGAAGAACCCGGTGAGATCGGTCGGCGATTCGGCCTGGATGAAGGTCCGGAACTCCGGCATCGAAGCATTGCCGTAGGCGTGCGCCGCCACGAATTCCCGCAAGGCGCCGAAGAAGACGTTGTCGCCCAGCTGTTTACGCAGGGCATGCAGGAACAGCGGTCCCCGGTAGTAGACCGAGGTGAACATATCCTCGGGCCCGGGATCCTGTAGTGGCACTTCCCAGAATTTCGGCTTCGCCGACATCTCCCGGATCGTGTCGCGGTATTTCGCGTCCACATCGGCGCCCTCGGTCCGCTCCGGCCAGAGGTAGTCGGCGGTATAGCTGGCGACGCATTCGTTCAGACAGATATCGGACCAGCTCTGGACGGAGACCGAATCGCCCCACCACTGATGAGCCGTCTCGTGCACCACGGTGTTCAGATCGGCCCACGACGCATAGGTCGGCCGGGTCTGGGTTTCCAGGGAGAACGGAATCTTCGCGGCCAGGAATATCCCACCGCCGGTATCGAACGGATACGGGCCGTAGAGACCTTCGGCGAAATCGAGGATCTGCGGCAGCTTCTCCTCGTACTGGCGCAGATCCTCGGCACCGGGCGCGAAAGCGCTGAGCAGTGGGGTCCCGTTCGCCCGGCGCTGCTCCAGGAATTCGAACCGGTCGATCGCCACAGTGGTGAGGTATCCGATCACCGGATAACGCTGTTCCCAGCTCACCGTGCGGAAACCGTCCCGCACATCGTCGCGCACTTTGGTGCCGCCCGACATCACCTGCCATTCCTCCGGAACGGTCGTATGCAGGGTAAAGGTGGCTTTGTCCCGTGGTGAATCGTTGAGCGGATACCAGGTGGAAGCCGAATGCGGTTGCCCGGTGGCGAATGCGCCGCCGGTCGGTGCGTAGGTCCAGCCCGCGCCGCGCGTATCGGGGGCCGTACCCGCGTAATCGACGGTGACGGTGAACGGCAGGCCGGGCAGGAGCGGCAACGCCGGCTGTACGACCAGTTCGTGCGGTTTCCGCCATTCGAATCCGGCGGGCATATTGTTCACCCGGACCGTTCGTACCGGCGGGCCGCTGTAATCGAGATCGAAGGACGTCAGCGGTTGGGTGGCCGCGGCATCGATCCTGGCCGTGCCGGTGAGCTGGTGACCGGCCGGGTCGTAGCCGAGCGTCACGTCGTAGTGCGCGACGTCGTAACCGCCGTTACCGTCCCGGGGAAAGTACGGATCGCCCAGCCCCTCCGATCCCGCCGACGACCCGGACGGTGCCTGCGCGGCGACCGGCACCAGGGCCGGACTCGACAGCGCGAGCACCGCGGCGATCAGCCAGCGGGTGAGCCTCATGCGATTCCACCTTCCGTGATCGACTCGTATTCTCCCGGTCACCCCGGTCGACGACGTTAGTCGCTGTCGGCCCCGGATCCCGGCACCCCGGAAAACGCGGCGCGCGAGCGTTTCCGGGCCGCCATCGACCACCGGCGTAATGTCGCGGGCCACGATTCAGGCGCCGAGCCCGTCCGGTAGGCGGCCCGGATCGAGCAGCAGTCGTTTGGCCGCACTCCGGTGGACCTGTTCGGCGAGGGCGAGATTGTCGGCGAGCAAACGCCATTCGATCTCGGCGATGGCGGCGCGAGCGCGTTCGATCACGGCCGTATCGGCGGTTCCCCAGGCGATCGGCATCGCCTCGACCGGGAGCCAGCGTTCGCCGATCGAACGAGCGGTGCGGTCGCCGCGGACCGCGACGGCGGGGACTCGCTCCCCTTCGGTCACCCGGTGCCCCGGCAACTGCCGTACCTTCCTGGTGACCAGCGCGTATCGCGACTCTCCGGTATCGCGCCGGGCCACATTCACCAGTGCGAGCAGCACCACACCGCGCGGCCGGATCGGTGCGACCACCGCCGGCACCAGCTCCCCCTCCGCATAGAGCTGATCGATACCGGCGCGGCGCGGTGCCCATACCGCCACCCACAGCGCTGTCGCGGCACCCAGCGCGCAGGCCAGAGCCAGTGGATAGGACCAGGGGTGCCCCAGCCACACCAGGTAGGCGGTGCCGGCTGCGGCGCCGAAGGCGACGGGAACGGCGGCGAAACGCACCCGGCGGCGTCCGGCGACTACTTCGTTGACCGCGTGGGCATGCCAGCGGTCCACCGCGAATTCGAAGCGTCGCACGTCGCCATTCCTAACACAATTCGTCGAGTTCGGAATGCTGTTATTGCTCGCCGGGACCGATCGCGGGGCCCAGCAGATCATCGGCATCCGTTATCCGATAGGCATAACCCTGTTCGGCGAGAAAACGTTGCCGATGTGCAGCGTAATCGGCGTCCAGTGTGTCGCGGGCCACCACGGAATAGAAATGGGCCTGACCGCCGTCGTGTTTCGGGCGCAGCAATCGGCCCAGCCGCTGGGCTTCCTCCTGTCGCGAACCGAAGGTACCGGAAACCTGCACCGCCACCGACGCCTCGGGCAGGTCGATGGAGAAATTCGCGACCTTGCTCACCACGAGTACCGGGATCTCACCGCGGCGGAACGCGTCGAAAAGGGCCTCGCGTTCCTTGTTCTTCGTCGACCCCTGGATCACCGGGGCGTCCAGGGCGGTGCCCAACTCCTCCAACTGGTCCAGATAGGCGCCGATCACCAGAGTGGGCGCCGAGGGGTGCCGGTCCAGAATCGACTTCACCACGGCGATCTTGGTATGCGCGGTGGAACAGAGTTTGTAGCGCTCCTCCGGCTCGGCCGTCGCATAGGACATCCGCTCGGCATCGGTCAGCGTGACCCGGACCTCGATACAGTCGGCCGGAGCTATCCAGCCCTGGGCCTCGATATCCTTCCACGGCGCGTCGTAGCGCTTGGGACCGATCAGCGAGAACACATCACCCTCGCGGCCGTCCTCGCGAACCAGTGTCGCGGTGAGCCCGAGCCGCCGCCGGGACTGCAGATCGGCGGTCATCCGGAACACCGGAGCGGGCAGCAGATGCACCTCGTCGTAGATCACCAGGCCCCAGTCCCGGCTGTCGAACAATTCCAGATGCTTGTATTCACCCTTCGATTTGCGGGTGATCACCTGGTAGGTGGCGATGGTGACCGGACGGATCTCTTTACGTTCCCCGGAATACTCGCCGATCTCCTCCTCGGTGAGCGAGGTGCGCGCGAGCAGCTCCCGCCGCCACTGCCGGCCCGCGACGGTATTGGTCACCAGGATGAGGGTGGTGGCCTTGGCACGCGCCATCGCGGCCGCCCCCACCATCGTCTTGCCGGCGCCGCACGGCAGCACCACCACACCGGACCCGCCCGCCCAGAACGAATCCGCCGCCATCTCCTGATAGTCGCGCAACTGCCAGCTCGCGCCGTCGAAATCGAGATCGATCGGATGGGCTTCGCCGTCGACGTATCCGGCCAGGTCCTCGGCGGGCCAGCCGATCTTGAGAAGCTGCTGTTTGATGTGCCCACGCTCGGACGCGTGCACCACCACCGTGTCCTCGTCGATCCGCTCGCCGAGCATCGGGGCGATCTTCTTGTGCCGCAGCACCTCGGCCAGCACCGCCCGATCCAGGCTCACCAGGGTCAGGCCGTGCGCCGGATGCTTGACCAGCTGCAACCGCCCGTAACGGGCCATCGTCTCGACGATATCGACGAGCAGCGGCTGCGGAACCGGGAACCGGGAATGGCCGACCAGCGCGTCCACCACCTGCTCCGCGTCGTGCCCCGCGGCCCGGGCGTTCCACAGGGCCAGCGGTGTCACCCGATAGGTGTGCACGTGTTCGGGCGCCCGTTCCAGCTCCGCGAACGGCGCAATGGCCTGACGCGCCACATCCGCCAGTTCGTGATCGACCTCCAACAGGACTGTTTTATCGCTCTGCACGATCAGCGGCCCGTCCGCCACGGGACACCTCCTCACCTCGGCTGACGCCTATTCTCCCCGAACTCACCGACAGTGTTCACGGCGCGCTGGCGCGCGCGGGGTCGAGGCCCCCGAAGTCTCGCCGTTCAGGCCTCGAGACTCGAGCCTTCGGCTCAT
>JABFXT010000098.1 GCA_013361595.1 Nocardia sp.
ATGTCGTCCTGCGTAACCAGTCGCTGTTCAGCGTGCCCGTCGCGGAACTGCCCCCGAGCTGTGAGCTCGGTATCCGCGCCGATATGACCCGAGCAGTCGCCACCCTCACCGGATCCGAAGAGGTGGTGCTGGGTGGTGACTTCCGCCCCCAGATGGTCGGTGTGTTCAGCGATCTCACGGACCCGGCGGGCACCAGTGTGACCGCGGATATCGACAGCCGGTTCACTTCCAGCCCCACCCCGCTGAAGCGGATCGCCATCTGGTCGGCGGTCGTCGCGACCCTGATCTCGCTGTTCGCGTTGTACCGGCTCGACAGTCTCGACGGTCGCCGCGCCCGCTGGTGGACCTTCCGGCCCGTCGATGTCGTGGTGCTCGGCACGCTGCTGCTCTGGCATTTCATCGGCGCCACCACCTCCGACGACGGCTACCAGTTCGGGATGGGGCGGACCTCGCAGGCCGCCGGTTACATGGCCAACTACTTCCGCTACTTCGGGGTCCCGGAGAACCCGGTGGGCACCCCGTACTACGACCTCATCGGCCGGATGGCCGATCTCAGCACCGCCAGCCCGTGGGTACGGCTGCCGAGCCTGCTGGCCGGAATGCTGGCCTGGCTGGTGATCAGCCGTGAGGTGGTGCCCCGGTTCGGGGCCGCGCTGCATCGCAACCGGTTCGTCCCATGGACCGGTGCGCTGGTGTTCCTCGCGGTCTGGCTGCCTTACAACAACGGGCTGCGACCCGAACCCATGGTCGCGCTGGGCGTACTGCTCACCTGGTGCTCGGTCGAGCGCGGTATCGCCACCCGGCGCCTGCTGCCGTTCGCGGTCGCCCTCCTGATCGCCGCCTTCAGCTGTACCGCGGGCCCGCACGGCGTCATCTGTGTGGCCGCGCTGCTGGCCGGACTCCGGCCGCTGATCAAGATCCTCGCTGCCCGCGCCCCCCGGGCGGGCTGGCTGCCCCAGCTGCTGCCGCTGTTCGCCGCGGGTGTGCTGGTACTGGTGGTGGCCTTCGCCGACCAGCCGTTCAGC
This sequence comes from Nocardia sp., assembly GCA_013361595.1. Taxonomy (GTDB): domain Bacteria; phylum Actinomycetota; class Actinomycetes; order Mycobacteriales; family Mycobacteriaceae; genus Nocardia. The sequence goes on from JABFXT010000098.1 coordinate 1,026, forward strand.
GCCATGCTGGAGATGCAGCGTGTCCACGAACTGGCCGGACCGAACGTCCTCTGGTTCGACGAATACCTGCGCTACCAGTACCTGTTCATGGGCACGGTGGACGGTTCGGTCGCCCGCCGGTTCGGGATCTTCGTGATGATCGCCGGGCTGGCCGTCTGCCTGCTGACGCTGCTGCGCAAGGGCGGCCGGATCCCGACAGCCGCCGTGGGGCCGTCGCGCCGCATCCTGGGCGTCACCGTCGGCGCGATGGCACTGATGATGACCACCCCCACGAAATGGACCCACCACCTCGGTGTCTTCGCCGGCCTCGCCGGAGCCGTGGCGGTCCTGACCGCGGTGGCCATCGGGCCGCGGGTCATGCGCGCGCCACGCAACCGGGCACTGTTCGGCGCGGCGGTGGCATTCCTGCTGGCCCTCGTGTTCGCCGGACCCAACGGCTGGTGGTACGTCTCCTCCTACAGCGTCCCGTGGTGGGACAAACAACCGTCGGTGGCCGGGATCGCCTTCAACAAGGTCTTCCTGCTGGGCGCGGTCGCGCTGCTGGCGCTGGCGGCATGGTGGCATGTGCGGGCGCCCGACGACGGGCATCACCGGATCTCGCGCTGGGGCTGGCGGGTCGCGAAGGTTCCGACGCTGACGGTGGCGGCCGCCTTCATGGTGCTCTTCGAAGTCGCGTCGTTCGCGAAAGGCGCTGTCACCCAGTATCCGGCGTTCTCGCTGGCGAGCTCCAATCTGAACGTTCTCGCCGGCAATACCTGCGGCCTGGCCCCGCACATCCTGGTCGAGACCGATCCGAATCGCGGACTGCTCGCACCGCGCTCCGGTGATCCCGCTTCGGCATTGGCCGGCACGGGAACCGGTTTCAGCCCCACCGGTGTCGCGGCCGATCTCAGCGCCGACGCCGAGGAAGGCGCCGACGCCGCCATCGCCGATTCGGTGGGCGAGGCGACGGCCGGTACCGGGGTGGCCACCGAAACCGACAGTCCCGCACTGCCGTTCGGGCTGGACCCCGGAACACCGGTACAGGGCAGCGATCACGCCGACGGACCGGCCGAACTGACCTCCGGCTGGTATTCGCTACCGCCGGTCGCCGACCGCGCGGATATCCTGGCGCTCAGCGCCGCCGGCCGGATCTGGTCGCGCGACGCCGACGGCGTGGTCACCCACGGACAGTCGCTGGAACTCGAATTCGGTTCCACCACCGCGCCCGGTGGTTCGGCCGCCGAACCGGTGCCGCTGCGCCGGGTCAACCCGATCGATATCGGTCCGGCTCCCTCATGGCGCAACCTGCGAGTTCCGCTGGCGCCCTACGCCGATGCCGACACCGTGCGGATCGTCGCCGCCGACCGCGACCGCGATCCGCGCCAGTGGCTCGCCTTCACCCCGCCGCGGATTCCGCAGACCCAGGACCTGAACACGGTCGTCGGCTCGACCGATCCGGTACTGCTGGACTGGGCGGTGGGTCTGCAGTTCCCCTGCCAGCGGCCCTTCGATCACCGCGTCGGAATCGCCGAGACGCCGAAGTACCGGATCCTGCCGGACCGGGTCGGCGCGCACGACACCAACCTGTGGCAGAACCACGACGGCGGCGGCCCGCTCGGCTGGACGGGCCTGCTGCTCCACGCCCGCACCCTGCCGACCTACCTGGACCAGGACTGGGACCGCGACTGGGGACAACTCCAGCAATACCTCCCCATCGACCCCGAAGCGGTACCGGCCCGCCCGCGGATCACCCAGGAGGACCATCCGGGAACCTGGTCGCCCGGCCCGATCAACGTCGCCTGGTGAGCCGCGCCCCGCGCCGCTGACTACGCTGACACCCATGTCGACAACTGTGCAGTCCGTCGGGATGCCGGGTCTCACCGCCGCGGAGGTTGCGCAGCGCCGGCGCGACGGGCTCACCAACGATGTACCGGACCGGGCCAGCCGCTCGGTGCGCGATATCGTCCGGGCGAACGTGTTCACCCGGATCAACGCCATCCTGGGTGTGCTGTTCGTCCTGGTGATGGCCACCGGGTCGGTGATCGACGGAATGTTCGGCCTGCTGATCGTGGCCAACAGCGCGGTCGGCATCATCCAGGAGACCCGCGCCAAACGCACCCTCGACCGGCTCGCGATCGTCGGCCAGGCCAAACCGACCGTGCGCCGGGACGGCCGGGCCGAACAGATCCCGCCCAATGAAGTGGTCCTCGACGATCTGATCGAACTCGGCCCGGGCGACCAGATCGTGGTCGACGGCGAGGTGGTGGAAGCCGAACTGCTCGAGGTCGACGAATCACTGCTCACCGGCGAATCCGACGATGTCGCCAAAGAATCCGGCGCGCAAGTACTCTCGGGCAGCTATGTGGTGTCCGGGTCGGGTGCCTACCGGGCGACCAAGGTCGGCAAGGACGCCTACGCCGCGAAACTGGCCGAGGAAGCCAGCAAGTTCACCCTGGTGAAATCCGAACTGCGCAACGGTATCGACACCATCCTCAAGGTCATCACCTATCTGCTGATCCCGGCCGGCGCGCTGAGTATCTACAACCAGCTGGTGTCGAGCGGGGAATCCTGGCGGCCCGCCGTGACGGGTATGGTGGCCGCCCTGGTGCCCATGGTGCCGGAGGGCCTGGTTCTGATGACCTCCATCGCGTTCGCCGTCGGTGTGGTGCGATTGGGACAGCGCCAGTGCCTGGTCCAGGAACTGCCCGCCATCGAGGGCCTGGCCCGAGTGGATGTGGTGTGCGCGGACAAAACCGGCACGCTCACCGAGAACGGTATGCGCCTGGCCGAACTCCGGATGATCGAAACCGGCTCCGGCGCCGAGGAACGCGCCCGGCAGGCCCTGGCCGCCATGGCCGCCGACGATCCCCGGCCCAACGCCAGCGTCGCGGCCATCGCCGAAGCACTCCCCGACACACCCGGCTGGAAGTACACGGCGGTCGCGCCGTTCTCCTCGGCCAAGAAGTGGAGCGGATTCTCCTACGGCGAGCACGGCGACTGGCTGCTGGGCGCACCCGATGTCCTGCTCGACAGCGGCTCGGCCGATGCCCGCGCCGCCGAAGAACTCGGCGCGACAGGCCTGCGGGTGCTGCTGCTCGCCCGCGGTGACCGGGCCGTGGACGCCACCGGCGCGCCCGGCACCCTCACCCCCGTCGCACTCGTGGTGCTCGAACAGAAGGTCCGCCCGGACGCCCGCGACACCCTGGACTACTTCGCGAGCCAGGACGTGGCGATCAAGGTGATCTCCGGCGACAACGCGGTCTCGGTGGGCGCGGTCGCCTCCTCGCTGGACCTGCCCGGCGGCGAACACGCCGTCGACGCGCGCACCCTGCCCGCGGACCGTACCGAACTCGCCGGGGTGCTGGAGGAGCAGACCACCTTCGGGCGGGTCCGCCCCGATCAGAAGCGCGCCATGGTCGGCGCGCTGCAGTCGCGCGGCCACACCGTGGCCATGACCGGAGACGGCGTCAACGATGTACTCGCCCTCAAAGACGCCGATATCGGTGTCGCCATGGGCGCGGGTAGCCCGGCCACCCGCGCGGTCGCCCAGATCGTGCTGCTGGACAACAAATTCGCCACCCTGCCGTACGTGGTGGGTGAGGGCCGCCGGGTGATCGGCAATATCGAGCGGGTCTCCAACCTCTTCCTCACCAAAACCGTCTACTCGGTGCTGCTGGCATTCCTGGTCGGCGCCGCCGGCGTCGGCTCGCAGATCTTCGGCTACGAACCCATCGGCTACCCGTTCCTGCCGCGGCACGTCACCATCGCGGCCTGGTTCACCATCGGAATCCCGGCGTTCATCCTCTCGCTCGCCCCGAACAACGAGCGGGCCCGCACCGGGTTCGTCGGCCGGGTGATGCGACTGGCCATCCCCTCCGGCGTGGTCATCGGCACCGCGACCTTCATCGCCTACCTCATCGCCTACGCCGGTCCCGAGGCCAGCGAACAGCAGAAGATGCAGGCCGGCACCACCGCGCTCATCACCCTGATCATGATCGCGGTCTGGGTACTGGCGATCGTCGCCCGGCCCTACACATGGTGGAAAGTCGTACTCATCGCGGTCTCGGTACTGGCGTACCTGGTGCTGTTCACGGTGCCGTTCACCCGGGAATTCTTCGCACTGGACCCGTCGAACATCCGCCTGACCACGGCCGCGTTCATCTGCGGTGCGGTAGGCATCGTGCTGGTCGAAATCGCCTGGTGGGCGAACGCGACACTGCGCGGGGAGTCGCACAAACTGATCCCCGCGGCGCCCGGGGAGTCGTGAGTGGGACGCGCCGGTGGGGGCGACCGTGGTCGACGCGGGCCGGGTGAGCTCGAAAAGGTCTATGGGTGGGGTTGTTTGTGGAGGTGATGGGGTGGGGTTGTTTGTGGAGGTG
>JABFXT010000661.1 GCA_013361595.1 Nocardia sp.
GGGGCCTGTCGCAGATCCCACGCGGTGGTCCGCGCCGGCGCCATCGATCCGGCCTCGAACAGTTCGACGAGCGCGGTGAGGATCTCGCCGAGCCGGTCCGGGCCGACCTCCATCAACATGAAGCTGTGGTAGTCCACACCGGGATGTTCGGCCGCCACGATATCGGGGTCGCGGCGGTCGAGCATGCCCATCTCCACGAACCGCCCGCCGCGCGGCAGCAGCCGCAGCGAAGCGTCCACGAATTCACCGGCCAGCGAGTCGAGCACGATATCGGCCCCGCGCCCGCCGGTCGCCGCCAGGAACTTGGTTTCGAAATCGAGTGTGCGTGAATCACCGATCACCGAATCGTCGAAACCGAGCTCGCGCAGCACCTCCCATTTGGGTGTGCTGGCCGTGACCAGCGTCCGCAGGCCCAGATGCCGGGCCAGCTGGATCGCCGCCAGCCCGACACCGCCGGTCGCCGCGTGCAACAGCAGCGTCTCCCCCGGCCGGGCCGCGGCCAGATCCACCAGACCGTAATAGGCGGTGGCGTAGACGATCGGCACCGCCGCCGCCTGCGCGAACGACCAGCCGCGCGGTATCCGCGCGAGCAACCGCTGATCGGTCACGGCGACCGAACCGACCCCGGGGATCAGCCCGAACACCCGGTCGCCCGGCGCGAAGCCGGTGACGTCGGCGGCGACCTCGAGCACGACACCCGCGCCCTCACCGCCGATCCGGCCGTGCGGATCGGGATAGGTACCCAGCGCGATGAGGACATCGCGGAAGTTCAGCCCCACCGCGCGCATCCCGATCCGGACCTGCCCGGGCGCCAGCGGTGCCGGGGCCTCGGAGTCGTGGGCGATCCGGAAGTTCTCCGCCGCCAAGGTGCCCTTGTCGCGCAGGGTGAGCGCCCAGGGCCGGGTCTCGGCGGGTGCGACAGCGAATTCCGCCGCGCCCGCGCGCCGGATCCGCGGTACGTAGGCTGTCGCGCCGCGCAAGGCCAGCTGGGGTTCGCCGGTGTGCGCGACGGCCGCGGCCACCCCGGACCGGTACTCGGTCCGATCGGCCAGGTCGACCAGCAGGATCCGATCCGGGTTCTCGCTCTGCGCGGTCCGCAGCAGACCCCAGCCGGCCGCCGCGGCCGGATCGACCGCTTCACCCGGATGCACGCCCACCGCGCGTTCCGTCACCGCCACGATCGAACTGTCACCGGCCAGCAGCCGCCGGACGCGCGCGCCCAGTTCGACAACCGATTCGAGGACCGCCGCCGGCAGCTCCGAACTGCCGCGGTCCACCGGCTCGAAGCGCAGTACCGTCACCTCTCGGCCGCCGACGGTGACGTTCTCGCCGTCGGGCACGACAGTCCAGGACCCCGTCTCCGCAATCGCGGCCGCCGCCGGGACTTCGAGCCAGGCGAATTCGTAACCCGCCCCTTCGGCCGGGCGCCGCGCGGCACCCAGGGCATCGGTGGCCAGCGGACGCAGGGTCAGCGCGCCGATCTCGGCCACGACCAGACCCGCCGGATCGGCCAGCGTCAGCGCGACCCGGTCCCCGTCCGCGGCACCGGCCGCGGTGGCCCGGATCCGCAACGTGGCAGCGCCCGTCGCGTACAGCGCGACGTTCTCCCAGACGAAGGGGACCACGACCGCACCGTCCCCGGCGGCGGGTGCCAGACCGCCGCGCAGTACCGAATGCAGCGCCGCGTCCAGCAGCGCCGGATGCACCCCGAAATCGGTATGTTCGGCGCGCACCGGTTCCGGTAGGGCGACCTCGGCGAACACCTCCGCGCCGCGCCGCCACAGCGCGGTCAGGCCGCGGAAGGCCGGCCCGTACCCGTAACCCTGCTCGGCCAGCTCGGCGTAGGTGTCCGCGACCGCGACCGCTGTCGCGCCCGACGGTGGCCAGTTCGCCAGGTCCGTGTCGAACGCGCCGACCGCCGCCGCGGTGGTGATCGTGCCGGTAGCGTGCCGGATCCATGCGGCCGGATCCGCGTCGGCAGCGGCGGATTCGTTCTCGGCTCCGGTTTGCGAATACACCGAGACCGTGCGGGTCCCGCCGTCGCCCGGATCGGACGCGACCACCCGCAGCGTCACCGCCCCGGTTTCCGGAATCGGCAGCGGCGCTTCGATCACCAGCTCCGCCAATCGGGGGCAGTCCACCGCGGCACCCACGTGCAACGCCATCTCCACCAGGGCCGCCCCGGGCAGCAGTGCCACCCCGGCGACCGCGTGATCGGCCAGCCACGGATGTCCGGAGCGGGTCAGCCGCCCGGTGAACACCACCTCGGCGGTATCCGGCAGCCGGATCATCGCGCCCAGCAGCGGATGGCCCGGATCGGCCATACCCGCCTGCCGGACATCGGGCACCGCGGCCGCCCGCGCCCAGTAGCGCTGATGCTGGAAGGCGTAGGTCGGCAGGTCCACCCGGCGAGCGGGCAGTGCACCGAACAGCGGCGTCCAATCCACCCCGAGCCCACCGATATGCGCCCACGCCAGCGCCGAAACGAACTGCGTCACCTCCGAGCCACCGCGCCGCGCGCTCGCGACGACCGTCGACCGGGCCTCGATATCCGGGGTCTCGGCCAGCGTCTGCCGGGTCATGGCCGTCAGCACCGCGTCGGGCCCGAGTTCGACGAAGCGGCGCGCACCGGCCGTGACCGCGGTATCGATCCCGGGCGCGAACCGGACACAGCCGCGGATCTGGTCGGCCCAGTACCGCGGTGCACGCAGTTCGCCGGCGGCCACGGCCGCGGTCAGATTCGACACGATCGGCAGCAGCGGTTCCCGGGCGGCGATATCCGCCGCCACCGCCTGGAACTCGTCGAGCACCGGTTCCATCAGCATCGAATGGAAGGCGTGGCTCACCCGGAGCCGGGAGGTCTTCACCCCGGCCGCGGCGAATTCGGCTTCGATCTCCTCGATTCCGGATACCGCGCCGGACAGCACCACCGCGGCCGGGCCGTTCACCGCGGCCACCGACACCCGCGCGCCGTAACCGGCGATCGCTTCGTGCGCGGCCGCCTCGGTCACCGCGACCGCGAGCATCGCCCCACCTTCGGGCAGCGCCCCCATGAGCCGGCCCCGGGCCGCCACCAGCGCACAGGCATCCGGCAGCGACCAGATACCGGCCACACAGGCGGCCGCGAGCTCGCCGATACTGTGGCCGATCAGCAGATCCGGTGCGACACCGCAGGATTCCAGCAACCGGAACATCGCGATCTCGTACGCGAACAGCGCGGGCTGGGTGAACTCCGTGCGATCCAGCACCCCGCCGGGATCGCCGAACATCACCTCTTTCAGCGACTGCGTGGCCGGCGGTGCCGCGGGATCCGGACCGTCGTGGCCCGCGCTCGCCGATCCACCCGAGCGCTCCCACAGCAACGAATCGAATATCGCGCACACCTCGTCCAGTGCCGCCGCGAACACCGGGAACGCCGCGGCGAGTTCACGCCCCATTCCCACCCGCTGCGCGCCCTGACCGGTGAACAGGAAAGCCGTCTGCCCGGGCACCGCCGAGCCCTGGATCGTTCCCGGCGCCCCGGCCGCCACCTCGGCCAGTCCGGCGATCAGTTCGTCGCGATCGGCTCCGATGACCACCGCCCGCCGTTCGAGCAGCGCGCGCGATCCGGCCAGCGTCCGCGCCACCGCCCTGATATCCGCGTCCGGCCGGTCGGCCACCCAGGCGCGCAGCCGTTCGGCCTGCGCCCGCAGCGCCGTATCCGATTTCGCCGAGAGCACCCACGCCACCACCGCCGGGCCGGGCTCTCCGACCGGGAGCGCGGCGGCCACCGGCGCCTCCTCGAGGATCACGTGCGCATTGGTCCCGCTGATACCGAACGACGAGACCCCGGCCCGGCGCACCCGGCCGTTCGCCGGCCACGGCCGCGCTTCGGTCAGCAACCGCACCTCTCCGGCCGACCAATCCACGTGCGGGCTCGGCTCGTCCGCGTGCAGGGTCCGGGGCAGCAGTTCGTGCCGCAGCGCCTGCACCATCTTGATCACCCCGCCCACGCCCGAAGCGGCCTGAGTGTGACCGATATTCGATTTGAGCGCGCCCAGCCGCAGCGGTTCGCCCGCGCGGTCGTGTCCGTAGGCGGCCAACAGCGCGTGGGCTTCGATCGGATCGCCGAGGGCGGTGCCGGTCCCGTGCGCCTCCACGACGTCGATATCGGCCGACCGGACCCCGGCGTTCGCCAGCGCCGCCGCGATCACCCGCTCCTGGGCGGGACCGTTCGGCGCGGTCAGGCCGTTACTGGCACCGTCCTGGTTGATCGCGCTGCCCCGCACCACGGCCAGCACCTCGTGGCCGAGCCGCCGGGCGTCGGACAGACGCTCCACCACCAGTACCGCCGCGCCCTCGGACCAGGCCACCCCGTCGGCGGCCGCCGAGAAGGATTTGCAGCGCCCGTCCCGGGCCAGTCCCCGCTGCCGGGAGAACTCCTGGAACACCATCGGTGTCGCCATCACCGTCGCACCGCCCACCAGCGCCAGCGAACTCTCGCCCTGGCGCAGGGCACGGCAGGCCAGATGCAGCGCGACCAGGGAGGACGAACAGGCGGTGTCCACGGTGATCGCGGGCCCTTCCAGCCCCAGCGCGTAGGCCACCCGGCCGGACACCACACTGCCCACCGCGCCGGTGACCACATATCCCTCGACCTCGGGTCCGGCCCGGCGGGTCACGGTCTCGTAGTCCTGATACATCACGCCGGTGTAGACGCCGGTATCGCTGCCGTGCAGCGACGCCGGATCCAGCCCCGCGTGTTCGAGCGCCTCCCACGACACCTCGAGCAACAGTCGCTGCTGCGGATCCATCGCCGCCGCCTCACGCGGCCCGATCCCGAAGAATCCGGCGTCGAAATCGGCGGCGTCGTAGAGGAATCCGCCGCGCCGCGCGTACACGGTCCCGGGCTTGTCCGGGTCCGGATCGAACAGTCGTTCCAGATCCCAGCCGCGGTCGGCCGGGAAATCACCCGTCGCGTCCGTGCCCGCGGCCACCAGATCCCACAGATCCGCCGCCGAACCCACCCCGCCGGGGAACCGGCACGCCATCCCCACGATCGCGATGGGCTCGTCCACCGGTACCGGCCGCGCCGTATCAGGAGTCTTCGCCGGGGCACCGCCGGTCGCGGGCGGTGCGACCCGGTCCATTACCAGCCGCGTCACGGCGGCGGGCGTCGGGTGATCGAACACCAGGGTGGAGGGCAGTCGCACACCGGTGGCCTCGGCCAGCCGGTTCCGGAACTCCACGCCGCCCAGCGAATCGAAACCGATCTCGTCGAACCGCTGTTCGGGCCCGATATCGGCGGCCGACGCGTGCCCGAGCACCGCGGCGGCCTCGCCCCGCACCAGGTCCACGAGCGTCCGCAGCCGCTCAGCCGGACGAACGTCCTGCAAGCCTT
>JABFXT010000641.1 GCA_013361595.1 Nocardia sp.
GCTGCCGCCGGGCGAGGCAGCCGGTGCGTGCTGCCCGCCGGTGGTATCGGACCCACCGGCCCTTCCCGCCGGGCCCGAGCCGTTCGGTGCCGTCCGGTTCGGGTCGGCCGTGCGAACGGTGAGCGGATCGCCCCGGTCCGCCGCCGATGTCGTCCCGGTCGGTGCGGTGGACTGCGCTCGCGGCGTATCGGTGGTTGTGCCGTGTCCGGTGGTGGAGCCCGCTGCGGCGGGATCGCTGTCCGCTGCCGCCGGTGCCGTGGTTCCGGTGGGGCCGGGTGCGGGGCCGTCGGTATCGGCCCGGTCGCCCGGGTGGTCGGGTGCGGGTCCGGCGGGGGATGTACCGGAATCCGGTCGGGTGGTGGCGGCCGATGGTTCGGTGCTCTCCTCACCGGACGCAGTCCGATCGGGGCTGCCTTCGGATCTGCTCGCGCCGGTGCCCGGCGGGACCGCGGCGGGTGGCGGTTCGGTTTCCCCGGCGGCCGGGGTACGGATCCGCGCGGAGTCCGAGGGCGGCGGTACCGCCGGGGGACCCGTCGTGCCCGACGGTACGGCCGTGGGCCGGTCGACCGGCGGATCCTCGTCCACCGGGGTGGGGAATCGCGGGACATTGTCACCGCTGGCCGGGATCGTCGGGTTGTAGCCGAAGGTCATGGCGTCCTGTGCCGCGGCGGTCAGCGCGGCCGCGGCCGTGTTGTAAGCCGTGCGCCGCTGGGCGCCGGTTGCCGCTTCGACAGCCGGATCGGGATCGGGCACGTAGGGGCCGGGCGGCGGTGGTATCGCCGCGCGTACCGATTCGGCTGCGGTGGAATTCGCCGCCAGCAACCGCTCCACCACACGGCAGGTCGTGACGGCGTCGTCACCGCCCCGGAGGTAGGTGGTCGCCGCCCGGGCCGCCGCGGTGGCCGACACCCCGGACCAGTCGCCCGAGAACCGGGCGATATCACGGGCGAACTCGTCGAAAGCCGATTCCACCGCCGTGGCGGTATCGCCCCAGACACCGGCGATACGGCTCAATTCGGCCGGGTCCAGGACGGTGCGTGCCAGGTCCCAGATCTGTCGATGGGTGTATGCGTCGAAAACATCACGGTCGGGTACATAGGCCGGATCCGTACCCGCCTCCGTAGTGCCCGGTTGCCCCTGCTGCGCCACTGTCGGCCCCCTCGGTCGATCGATCCGGTGCGCGCCGGTTACGGCACGTCGGACCGCATGGTTTCAATTGTTCTGCACCCCTGCGTAATTCGATATGATGCCGCATGTCATGCGGTATCCGCCACCGCCCGGGTGATTGCCGCGCAGTTGGCGGCGTCGGCTTCGGAAAGAAGTGCCGCGGCGGCCAGATAGGCGGCCTTGTAACCTAGTGCCGTCTGTTCGAAGGCGCTGAGCGTATCCAGATACTCCTGGCCCTTCGCGGCGAATCCCCGGGTGAGCGCATGCCCGGACGGGAGGTCCGGAAAACCGCGTACGGCTGTCAGGGGCGCGGCGTCCGCGCGCGCCTGGCGCAGTCGCTCGGCGAGCCGGTCGCAGGATTCCGCCAGGCCGCGGGCCGCATCCTCGGACATGTGGAACTCCCCGGCGCGCGCCGCCTCGTACAGGCGAACGGCTTCGGATCGGCCCAGATCGGGTACAGGCATCTTCTCTCCCCCTTCGGCTCCCCACCGTGTGCTCGGAGCATAGCAGCGGAAAAAGCCGCGGACCAGGGCCTTTCGCGACTCGCCGAGCCCGCCGCGCCGAAATTCTCGGCGCGGATGCGGGCCGCTCCGGGAAACGAGCCGGAATCAAAGGAGGGGCCCGATTCTCCGCCCGCGCGCGGAGAATATTCTCCGGAAATGGACGGGAAATATTCTCCGGAAGTTCACGGGAAATGATCCGGGCGGGCGATAGGGGTATTTCCCGCACCGGCGCGGAGAATGGAATTCGGATCCGTCGAGAATTCGGCACGGGTCGAGACGAGGCCGATACCACATCATGGGACGGTCGAGAATGACCGTGCAGCGCCGGCCGATGGCCGGTGGGGTGGCGAGATACTGGGATGGAGCTGGGGAAACGCCCGAGGCCGGGTGGCAAAGATCTCGGAAACCTTGGTGTTGCGACCGGGGAGATGTTAATTTATTTGTTATGTCTACCAGCAGCGCCGACTCGCGGAAGGTCACCTATGTGACCGCCGCTCTCGGTCTGCGCCTGCCTCTCACCCGCGAGTTGTGTTGCCGCCGCTGCCGCGGTTGAGCGATTTGAATCTCCCAGCCGCCTCGTTTCAGTTGTAGGCATATCCCATTTCGTGGGAAATATTCATCGAGGAAATTCATATGGCCGTCCGCACCGCCGAACGCACCGCGTCGCAGGCTCCCGCTGTCCGTACCCGAGTTCCCCGTCCGGTCGTAGCACCTGATCTGCGCTTATCGGATAATCCCGCCGCGGCCGTCCTCCGGGCCGCCACCACCGGACCGGTCTTCCGGGACAAGACCGCACGTGCCACCGGACTCAGTATCGCCACCGTGAATCGGCAGGTTTCCTCGCTGCTCACCGCCGGTTTGCTGCGCGAGCGTGCCGATCTGACCGCCTCCGGCGCGGTCGGCCGCCCCCGGGTGCCGTTCGAGGTCGATCACGATACGTTCGGGACGCTCGGCGTTCATATCGGCGCGGCCTCCACCCGGATCGTGGTCTCGGACCTGCGTGGGCGGATCGTGGTCTCGGACCTGCGTGGGCGGATCCTCGGCGGCCTGACCATCGCCACCCCGCAGACGGGGCAGGAGTTCGCGGTCAAGACCGTCGCGCACAGCGCGAAATCGTTTCTGCAGCGCTGGTATCGGCGCAACCCGTTGTGGGTAGGAGTCGCGATCGGCGGCCGGGTCGATCCGGGTACCGGGGTCGTCGATCATCCGAAACTGGGCTGGCAGACCGCGCCGGTGGGCGCGGTGTTCAGCGAAGTGCTGGGCCTGCCGGTCACGGTCGCTCCGCACGTCGAGGCGATGGCCGCATCGGAGCTGCTGCTGCCCGGCGTGAGCCAGGAGGTGGCCGACGATCACAGCCGGGCCGCGCACGGCAGCAGCCTCTACTTCTATGTCCGTGAGACCGCCGGTATCTCGGTGACCCTGGACGGCCGGGTGCACACCCCGAGCAACGGACCGGGTTCCATCGCGCATCTGCCCACGGGTTCCGATGTCGAATGCTCGTGCGGCCGGCGCGGTTGCCTGGAAGCGACCGTCGGTGACCGTGGGCTCCACGCGCGCGCCGTCGGCCGCGGAATCATTCCCGCGCACAACGGAAAGGCCAGCTCGACCATCGCCGACCTCTACCGGGCGGCGGCGCGCGGCTCCGAACCGGCCCGCGAACTGCTGGCCGAACGGGCGACCGTGCTCGGCCGGACGGTGGCCCTGGTGCGGGATATGCTCAATCCCGACCGGGTGGTGCTCGGTGGTCAGGCGTTCACGACCTACCGGCCCGGTCTCGCGCATGTGGCGCGTGCCTTCAACGAATCGACCGTGTTGCCGCCCACCGATATCCGGGTCACCGGATACGCCTCGAAGGTGCAGGAGTTCGCGGCCGTCGTCACCTCGCTGAGTGCCCTGTACGCCGATCCGCTCGCCGCGCTGCGCCGGGTCTCGGCATGAGCGAGTCAGGCCCGGAGGCGGTAGCGCAGCGTAACCACGTAGGGCCCTCGCTCATGCCCGGTGAAAGCAGCATGAGCGAGTCAGGCCCGGAGGCGGTAGCGCAGCGTAACGTGAGACGCTGAAAACCTGACAAAGCCCCGTGCGGCAATCGCCGTACGGGGCTTGTCCGTTCATTTCGCGGGGAAGAGCGATTCGATCGCGGTGATGAAATACGGGAAGTGCACCGCGAAGCGGTGCAGATCCCGGTCGCCTTCGAAACCGCCGAACCAGTACAGGCCGGGATCGTCGTCGGCGGAGGGGTCGATATCGCGGAAGGTGCGGACCCAGTAGTCGGGCCGGCTCCAGACCACCATGTAGGGCAGACCGCGGGAGAATACGAGTTCGCGATCGCCGGGTGGGATCTGCCGGCTGGTCACCTGTTCCAGGCCCTGCTGCAAGCCGCGGACCTGAGCGGTCAGTGTCCGGCCGAAAGCGGTGCGCACCGGCAGGAACCGCTGGGCGGCGAGCAGTCCGCCACCGGCCAGCGCGATCGCCACCCCCACCAGGGCGTGGCCGGCCAGTAGGGCCGCGAGGACCGTCACCACCGCGCCCAGTACGACCAGGCCGCCGCCCAGCCACAGCGGAATCCGGCGGCGCACCGGATCGATGAAGGCGCCGCGCTCGACGGCGTCGGCGACCATGGCCTGCCGCAGCGGTTCGGTCGGCAGACGGCCGGGTACGCCGAGTTCGGCCATCGTGACCTCGCCGGTGCCGGGCGGCAACAGTGCGTCGTAGACCGTCCGCTCGTAGCCGCGGAGCTGATCGTCGGCCGGGTTCACCCGGACCATCCGCCATTGTGTCTCACCGATCCGCGAGATCCACAGATAGTTGCGGACCGCCAGATCCACCACCGTGGCGGCGATATCGGTGGGATCGGAATGGCCGTCCAGCAGGACTCCGGCCTCGCCCGGCAGGATACCGGCCGGTGAACTGAACTGGGTCCGTCCGTTGCTGCGCACGAGCGGTTCCATCGGTTCGGCGGGGACCGACTGCCGGCGTACCCAGACTATGTAGGCGGCCAGGACGGCGAGCGCGACGAGCAGCAGGCCGAAGGCGATGAGAACGGGCCCGGTCACCGCGAACGGTGAATCGCCGGGGCCGGTGATATCGGCGTTCGGCGGGACGGTCCCGGGCGGTATCTGCAATGTCAGATCGACGGATTCGCCTTTGCGCAGATTCGTCTGATCCAGGTACATGACGCCGTCCGGCTCGATCCGCACCTGTGCGCACGGTCGCGTGGCACCGATCGGGCCCAGCAGGCATTCCACGATGCCCATTTCGAAACTGGGGCTGATCAGCGAGGCGTGGATTTCGGCGAGATCGACATTGAGCACCCCGAACCAGCGGAAGACCTGACTGCCCTCGGCATCGCTCACCGTATTGCGTACCGAATACCGGACGGTGGTCTCTCCGGGCCCGGCGTCGACGGTGAACAGATCGTCGGCGATCGTCGCGCTGCCCGGCCCGCTGGTCTCGATATCGGTCACCGCGAACCGGCGTTCGGAATCCTCGCTGATCTGGACCCGCAGCGGCAGCGTCATGGTGAATCGCTCACCGGGCGGAACCGTCACGCGCTCGGTCACTTCCAGCACGCCTTCGCGGTTCAGCGTCATATCCAGGTACAGGATCGAACCGGCCGGCTCCTGGGCCCGCGCGATCGGTGTACCCGGCCCGAGCACGGCGAGAAGTCCGGTCAGTGCGAGCAGCAGCGCGAGCGCGCCCCCCCGA
>JABFXT010000573.1 GCA_013361595.1 Nocardia sp.
GTGCGGCGAGCCGCTCCCCGCTGAACCGCACAGGTCGCGGGCCCGGTGCGGCGCCGCCGCGGCACGGCGCTATCGTCCTCCTCGAAGACTGGAGGAGGACGGTGCTCACGATCGGCCGGCTCGCGGCGACCGCGGGAGTGACCGTGCGTACCGTTCGGCACTACCACCGGATCGGCCTGTTACCCGAGCCCGAGCGGGACGCCTCCGGCTATCGCCGCTACAGCGCGCAGGCGGCGGTGGATCTCATCCGGATCAGGACCCTGGCCGAGGCCGGTGTTCCGCTGGCCCGAATCGGCGCGCTGCTCCAGGCCCGGCTGGGCGAGTTCGATGCCGCCATCACCGAGATCGACGCCGAACTGCAGCGCCGGATCGACCGGCTCACCGAATCCCGTCGCCGCCTCGCCGACCTGGCGAGCGGCGAGAACCTGGTCCTGCCCGGCGCGGTGGTCGCCGTGCTGAAGCGGATGCGCGGTCTCGGCATCAGCGAACAGCGGGTACTGGCCGAGCGCGATTCGTGGATCCTGCTGCAGGCGCTGGATCCGCTCGCCGTGCCGCGGCGGATCCGGGACAAGACGGCGGGCTTCGACGATCCCGAGACGCTGCGGTTGTATCTGGCCTGTGACCGGGCGGTCGACTGGGATCCGCGCGATCCGCGCCTGGACCGGCTCATCGACGATCTGGACGCCTGGGAGATCGAACACGAGCGGGCCGGCGGCCGGCCCGAGAGCCTGGCGCTGATCTCTTCCCGGATCGCCGAGGCGTCACCGGCCTGGCAACGCATTCTCGATGCCCTCGCGCACCGTGCCCGGCGGCGGGCGGCCGCCCGGCACGGGTGAACCCGGGTCCGGGCCCGGTGACCTGGCCGTATGCGGCGCATCGCGGCGCGCGGGCCGCCGCCGGTACCGCAGCCGCCGGACGCTGGCCGACCGGCGGTCGCGGGCGCATGATCGATAGGACTGCACCTGCGATGAAGGAGGATCTATGCGCAACCCATCGGTCCACGTGGCATCGCTGTGGCAGGGCGAGAACATCTATCGCAGCGAACTCGGATCGCTGACCAGGCTCACCGCCGACAACTTCCCGATCCTTTCCGGTCTGTCGATCAAACGCCTCACCCTGGCACCGGGTGCCTTCCGCGAACCGCATTGGCACGCCAATGCCACCGAGCTCACCTACTGCACCGCCGGACAGGCATTGGTGTCGGTGCTGGACGACGGCAGCCGCTTCTCCTCGTTCCTCGTGACCGCGGGGGAGATGTTCCATATCGATTCGGGCGCGCTGCATCACGTCGAGAACGTCGGCGACACCGATGCCGGATTCGTTCTCGCCTTCCGCCACGAAAGGCCCGAAGACTTCGGCCTCGGCGCCGCCGTCGGCGCGATGACCGACTCCGTCCTCGGCAACACCTACGATCTGCCGGCCGCCGCCTTCGCCGATATCCGCCGCAGCACCACGGCCCGGATGGTCGCCCGGCGCGACGGCGACCCCGATATCCCGGCCGGCGCCCATTTCGGCGACCCGCACCATTTCGCGCTCGAGGCCATGCCCGCGCCGGTGGACTCGCCGGTGGGTTCGGCGCGGACCGCCCGGCGCCAGTTCTGGCCCGCCCTGCACGACATATCGATGTACTCGCTCCGGGTACGCGAGGACGGGATGCGTGAACCCCATTGGCACCCGGTGACCGCCGAGATGGGCTACGTACACGAGGGGTCGGCGCGGATGACCGTCATGGACCCCGACGGGACCCTGGACACCTATACGGTGAACCCGGGCGAGGTGTACTTCGTCCCGCGCGCCTACCCACATCACATCGAAGTGATCGACGCCCCGAAGGTCCACCTGCTGATCTTCTTCGACCAGCCGACGCCGGCCGATATCGGGTACCGCGCGTCGATGAGCGCCTATTCGCGCAAGGTTCTCGCGGCCACTTTCGGCGTCGCCCCCGACGAACTGCCGGAACTGCCGTTCACCCCGGTCGACCCGCTGATCGTGACACGCGACAACCCGCTGGATCCCTGATCGGTGTCACTGTGGCGTGCGTGGTCACATCTGCTCGGGTCGCCAGGTCGATACCGCCCAGATGACCACCAGGTCCAGGGCGATGACCACGATCGACCACCACGGATAGTAGGGAATCCACAGGAAGTTGGCGATGATCGACAACCCCGCCAGGAACACCGCGGCGATCCGCGCCCACAGCGCGCCGGTCATCAGCGCGATCGCGACGAGCGCCAGCAGCGCGCCGAGAACGATATGGATCCAGCCCCAGGTGGTGGTGGAGAACTGCAGAATGTAGTCCGGGCCGGTCACGAACAACTCATCGTTCGCCACGGCGGAGATACCCGCCAGGATCGACAGCACCCCGACCGCGAGCAGCAGTACCGCGGCCGCGATCGAGGTCACCGCGGCCACTCCGCGGGTGACCGGGGAACGCTCGGGTTGGGTCCTGTAGGTCATGTCCTGCCTTTCCGCGAATGGTCGACGCACCACCCTCGCGGGTGTCCGCGGTCGGCCACCTCACCCGGGGCGGGTGAATCCGGGACGTTCTGTCCGCGGCAGGCGAAACGCCGCCGTACCCGGAGGTCGGAGTCCGTTGTGCGTGGCTCGGTCTACCGTGCGGGCACGGCGCGTCACGGCCGACAGTGAGCGTGGGAGGACACCGATGGAGAACGACCGGCACACGCTGATCCACGGTCCGCTGTTCTCGCGCCGTATCCCGCTGGATCCGGGTAACGCGGCCAGCCGTATCAGCGCCTACATCTACGGCAATATCCTGGTCCTGACCGCGTTGGTGCCGGTGGTGACCTCGGACGAGCATGTCGGGATCCTGGTGGTGCTCGGAACCACCGTCTCCACTTTCATCGCGCACAGTTTCGCCGAAACCGTCGGTGACAGTGTGCGGCAGCGTCGTGCCGCGACGATGAGCGACCGGGTTCGCGAACTGCGGAACTCGGTGCCGATCCTGAGTTCGGCCGTCCTGCCCTGCGCGATCCTGGTCACCGGTCTGCTGGGTTGGCTCGAGCCGCGGACCGCGCAGATTTTCGCCGAGGTGGTCGTTCTGGTCCGGATCGGTGGGATCGTCTTCGTGATCGGCCGGTTGCGGGGCGAAGACCCCGGCCGGGCCTCGGTCGTCGTCGCGGTGTTGTTGACCTTGGTCGCGACCACCGTGGTGGTGTTGAAGATCGCCCTCTCGCATTGAACGGAGCCGCCCGGCTCGCTCAGGTCTCCGGTCGCCAGGTGACCGCCGCCCAGATCACCACCACGCTGAGCGCGATGACGAGCACCGACCACATCGGATAGTGGGGAAGGGACATGAAGTTCGCGATGATGACCACCGCGGCGACCACCATCGCGGCGTAGCGGCCCCAACGGGTGCCGAACATCAGGCCGAGGGCGCAGACGGCACCGACGACGCCGAGCGGTATGTGGATCCACCCCCACGCGGTCGAACCGAAGGCGTAGGCGTAGTGGGCGCGCTCCACATAGATGGGGTCGCGGGCGATGGCCACGATCCCTTCCAGTATCGACATGACCGAGGCCAGCAACAGCATGACCGCCGCGACGATCGAGATCCCGGTGGCGACGCTCTGCTTCTGGAACGGCTCGGCCGGTGGGGCGTTCCCGGCTCGGGACTGCTCGGTCATGGCGCGGCTCCTCAACGTGGTCGAGACCCGATCCGGCCATTGTCGCGGCCCCGGTGGTGCCGAGCTTCATCTGTGCTGGGTGAACACGGAGCGAGGTGTCCGCCGGGTCACATCGGGCGGCCGGAATAGTCCGCGCGGTGTGCCGGTTGAACCCACTGTCGGCGTCCGGACAGCCCCGGGCCTCACCCCATTCGTCGCTACGAGCGACCACTCGCCGAGAGGCGCTTGTGGGACGTCGGCACTGGATCGTCACACCACACGGTGCGGTCGATCCGACGCCGCCAGGTGGTTCACCTGGCGGCGTTCTGTATTTGCGGGGTCCGGCCCTCGGGGAGTCAGCGGGCGGCGGCCGCGCGGCGGGCCGCGCCCACCGTACGTTTGGCGATGGCCCAGCGATGCACTTCGGAGGGCCCGTCGTAGATCCGGAACGGGCGGACCTCGCGGGAGAGCCGGGCCAGCGGCAGATCGTCGGAGACCCCGAGGCCACCGCAGAGCTGGATACTGCGGTCGACGACGCGGAAGATCGCTTCGGCGGCGAAGGTCTTGGCGATGGATGTGGCGTTACCGGCCTGCCCGCCGTTGTCGAGTTCCCAGCAGGCGCGTACCAGCAGGGCGCGGGTCGCGGCGATATCGATCTCGTTGTCCGCCACCATCTGCTGGGCGAGCCCGAGGTTGCCGATGACCGAACCGAAACCCTCCCGTTCGGCGACATAGTCGACGGCGACGTCGTGCGCCCGGCGGCAGGCGCCGAGCCAGCGCATCACATGCGTCATGCGGGCCGGGCCGAGCCGGACCTGTGCGAATTCGAAACCGCGGTCGACAGCGCCGAGCACCGCCTCGTCGGGTACGAACAGATCCTCGAAGAAGACCTCGCAGTGGCCGCCGATCATGGAGCGGTCCAGGGTGTCGATATGGCGGCCGACGCGCAGGCCGGGCGTATCGGCGGGCGCGAGGAACATGGTGGCGCCGCCGCGCTGACCCGGTTCACCGGAGGTGCGCGCCATGATGATGAAGAATCCGGCGCCGTCGGCACCGGTGATGAAATGCTTGTGGCCGTTGATCCGCCAGCCGCCGTCCACCTTCGCCGCCCGGGTGGCCAGCGCCGAGGGATCCGAACCGGCACCGGGCGCGGGTTCGGTCATCGCGAAGGCAGAGCGCAGGACGCCCCGGGCCAGGGGTTCCAGATAGCGCGCGTTCTGTTCCGGATCGGCGATATGGGCGAGCATGTGTACATTGCCCTCGTCGGGCGCGGCGATATTCAGCGCGGTCGGACCGAACAGCGAATAACCCGCCTCTTCGAATACCGGTGCGCGGTCCGACATCGACAGGCCGTGCCCGCCGTACTCGACCGGCGCGTGCGGGGCGAACACACCCGCATCCCGGGCCTGTTCCTGCAGGGTGGTCCGGATATCGTCGCCGCCGGCCGCGGCGATGTCCCCGCGGTTGTCGTCCTCGACCGGCAGGACCGACTCGCGGACGAATACGCGGGTGCGTTCCACCAGTGCCTCGACATCGGCGGAATAGGTCAGATCGATCGGCATCGAAGTCCTCCTGGCGTTCCGGCGGATCGCTGAGCCAACCGAGCGATCGCTCCGAGTGAACACTCTCATCAGGGTGGTTATATGTCAAAACTGGGCGTTGATCTGCGTAGATATTCCCGCTGGGCGACCTGGAGGTGTTCGGTTAGGCTGAACAGCATGCCGGAT
>JABFXT010000306.1 GCA_013361595.1 Nocardia sp.
CTGACCGTCGCGTTCGACCGGCCGGCCGAGCCGGGAGATATCGGTAAGCCGATGCTGCTCGCCCGCGGTGGCAGTGGTCCCACCGTGGTCTGTGTGCCGTCCTTCCTGATCGGCAACGGGCCGCACCAGTTCGGGAAACTGGCCCGCGAACTCGGGCCCGAGTTCGGTGTGTACGCGCTGTGGCTACCCGGTACCCGGCCGGGGCAGCCGCTGCCCTCGTCATGGGACGGGCTGCTCGACCAGCTCGCCGACGTCACCCTGGAGACGGTCGGCGCCGGTGCGTTCGTACTGGCCGGATACTCGATCGGCGGGGCACTCGCGCACGGGCTCGCGGGCCGGCTCACCGAACGGGGACGGGCGCCGCTGGGGGTCGCGATGATCGACACCTATTCACCCGACGACGAAGCGGGCAATCGGGCGGTGTTCGCCAGCGCGCTCGGCCTGGCCCTGGACAGCGGCCACGAACTGATCGCCGTGGACGACCGCTCGCTGGTGGTGATGGCCGATTACGCCAGGGTCTACGGGAGCCGCCCGGCGCTGCCGATCTCCGCCCCGACCCTGGTGCTCCGGGCCACCACCACGATGCCGGGCCTGGATCTGCCCGAACCGATCCCGGCCTGGCAGCACCGCGGCGCCACCGTCGAGATACCGGCGGACCACCTCACCGTCATCGACGCCGCGATACCGGTGGTGGCCGACCGGCTGCGGCAATGGCTCGACTCGATCAGCGAGCCGGCCGGGGAGCCGCCCTCCTGACCGGCGCGGTCCGGCGCGGACCGCTCCGGCGTGCGCCGCCGGTCCGGTCATATCGATCACCCCACAGAGCTTTTCAGCGAATTCGGCAAGATTGAGGAAACCCATGGTCGAGTCGGCGAATGAGATCGCCATTGTCGGTATGTCGTGCCGGATGCCCGGCGCCGCCGACCTGGACGCGTTCTGGCGGCTGCTGCGCGAAGGGCGCGACGCCGTCGGTGCGGCGCCCGCCGATCGCGCGGGTCTGGGTGAAACGGCCGGTTTCCTCGAATCGGCTTCGGAATTCGACGCCGGATTCTTCGGGGTATCGCCCAACGAGGCGCGTGCGATCGATCCGCAGCAGCTGCTCGGCCTCGAACTGAGCTGGGAGGCACTGGAAGACGCGGGGTACCGGGACCGGGACGGCGGCCGGGTCGGGGTGTTCCTGGCCGGATCGGGTACCGATTTCGCCGAGCTGGTGGCCGCACAGGGTGTCGCGGCGATCGGCCGGTATTCGCTGCCGGGGGTCGGGCGGGGCGTGACGGCCAACCGGATCTCCAACCATTACGGATTCACCGGTCCGAGCCTCGTCGTGGACAGCGGCCAGTCCTCGTCCCTGGTCGCGGTGCATCTGGCCTGTGAATCGCTGCGCAGCGGCGAATCCGCGGTGCGCGCTACGAACAGTTCGGCGCCCATTCACCGTCGGGCAGATGCTTCACCTTCGACAGCCGCGCCGACGGCACCGTCCGCGGCGAAGGCGGCGGCATGGTGGTGCTCAAACCGCTGGCGCGCGCCGTCGCGGACGGCGACCGGGTCTACGCGGTGATCCGCGGTAGCGCGGTCAACAGCGGCAACGAGCGGCGGGTACTGAGCGCCCCGAGTACGGCCGCGCAGGTGGCGGTCCTGCGGGACGCGCTCGCGGCTGCCGCGGTGGCACCGGCGACCGTGGACTACGTGGAACTGCACGGCACCGGAACACCCGCGGGCGATCCGGTCGAGGCGGCCGCGCTCGGGCAGATCTACGGGACCGGCCGGGGCGAGACCGCCCGGCTGCGGGTCGGTTCGGTGAAAACCAATATCGGCCATCTGGACAGCGCCGCCGGAATCGCCGGACTGATCAAAACCGCCCTGTGCCTGCGGCATCGGGAGCTCGCGCCCAGCCTGAACTTCGTCTCCCCGAATCCACGGATCCCGATGGCGGAACTCGGGTTACGGGTCCCGACCGGCACCGAGGAATGGTCCGTCGCGGGTACCGGAGCCGGTGCGCCGCGGCGTGCGGGGGTGTCGTCCTTCGGTATGGGTGGGACGAACGCCCATCTGGTCCTGGAGGAAGCCCCTGCCCCGGTGCCCGCCGCGCAGCACCGGGCAGAAATGGTCGATGGATCGCCGGTGACCTGGGTGCTGTCCGGTCATACCCCGGCCGCGCTGCGGGACCAGGCGGCGCGGTTGCGGGAACGGGTGGCGGGGAGCCCGGAGCTCGACGCGACCGATATCGCGAAATCGCTGTGGTACACCCGCACGCCGCTGGAGTGGCGGGCGGCGGTGGTGGGGTCCGACAGCACCCGGATGACTGCCGGTCTGGCCGCACTGCTCGAGCCCGCGGCCGAATCCGGTACGGACGCCGTGGTCACCGGCCGCGCCGCCGAGCGGCGCGCGGTCTTCGTCTTCCCCGGACAGGGCAGCCAGTGGCTGGGTATGGGCGCCGGACTGCTGGCATCCAGCGCGGTGTTCGCCGCGGCGATCGCGGAATGCGAGACGGCGCTGGCGCCCTACGTCGACTGGTCGCTGACCGAGGTGTTGCGCGGGGCGCCGGGCGCGGCATCGCTGGAACGGGTGGAGGTCGTACAACCGGCCCTGTTCGCGATGCTGGTATCGCTGGCGCGGATGTGGCAGGCCGCCGGGGTACACCCCGCGGCCGTCGTCGGTCATTCGCAGGGCGAGATCGCGGCGGCGGTCGTAGCGGGTGGTCTGTCGCTGGCCGACGGGGCCCGGGTGGTGGCGCTGCGTTCCCGGGCTGTCGCGGAGGTGCTGGCGGGGTCGGGCGGGATGGCCTCGGTCGGCTCGTCGGCGCCGGAGGTGGCGCGCCGGCTCGCGGCCTTCGGCGGCCGGCTCTCGGTGGCGGCGGTCAACGGTCCGGGACAGACCGTGGTCTCCGGGGCGGCGGACGCACTCGGCGAATTCCTCGACGGGTGTGCCGCCGAAGGTGTGTGGGCCAGACGGATTCCGGTGGACTACGCGTCGCATTCGGCCGCGGTCGAACAGCTCCGGGACCGGATCCTGGCCGATCTGGCCCCGGTGCGTCCCGGAACCGGGACGGTGCCGTTCTTCTCGACGGTGACCGCGGAATTCTTGGATACCGCGGCCCTGGACGCTGGGTATTGGTACCGGGGGCTGCGCGAGGAGGTGCGGTTCGCCGCGGCGATCGATGCGCTGCTGGCGGCGGATATGAACGCGTTCGTCGAGATCAGCCCCCATCCGGTGCTGGTGTCGGCGATCGAACTGAGCGCGGATACGGCGGGCCGGGCCGACCGGGTCGCGGTGCTGGGGACGCTGCGCCGTGACCAGGGCGGATCCGCGCAGTTCGCGACGGCGGTGGCGCAGGCGTACTGCGCGGGGTTCGATGTGGTGCCGGTGCCGCAAACCCGGGCATTCGATCGGGTGGACCTGCCGGTGTACGCCTTCCAGCGGCGTCGGTGCTGGACGCCCGCGATCACGGCCGTCCCGCAGTCGACGCCCGGTGCGATAGCGGAAACTGCTGCGGTGGAACCGGATCCGGGCACATCGGACGAGACCCTGGCCGCCCCGGTACCGGACAGTCCGCTCGCGGCCCGGCTGTTCGCCGCCGCCGAACGGGAGCGTGAACCGCTGCTGCTGGGGATCGTCGCGGAGCAGGCGGCCGCGGTACTCGGCCACGACTCCGCCGGTGAGATCCACCCCGACCGGCCCTTCACCGCGTTCGGATTCGATTCGCTGACCGGGCAGCAACTGCGCAACCGGTTGGTCGCGGCGACCGGCCTGCCGCTGCCCGCGACCTTGATCTTCGACCGGCCGACCCCATTGGCGGTGGCCCGGTTGCTGCGCGCGCGGCTGGAAGGCGCGGCCCCGGCCGCGAGCCGGGTCGCGGCCCGGATGCGGTCGGAGGAACCGATCGCCATCGTCGGTATCGGCTGCCGCTTCCCCGGCGGGGTGGCCTCGGCCGAGGACCTGTGGGAACTGCTCGCCGCGGGCCGTGACGCGATCACCCCGTTTCCGGCCGACCGGGGCTGGGAGCTGGATCGGCTGTTCGATCCGGACCCGGACCGGCCCGGCACGGTGTACACCCGGGCAGGCGGATTCCTCACCGGTGCGGCGGATTTCGATGCGGGATTCTTCGGTATCGGCCCCCGCGAGGCGGCCGCGATGGATCCACAGCAGCGCCTGATGCTGGAGGCGTCCTGGGAGGCACTCGAGGACGCCGGTATCGATCCGGCTGTCCTGCGCGGCACCGACGCGGGCGTCTATGTCGGCGCGTCCTCCTCGGGTTACCGGCGCGGTGTGACCGGCGAATACGAGGGATTCCGGCTCACCGGGACCTCGCACAGCGTGATATCCGGCCGGGTCGCCTATGTATTCGGGCTGGAAGGTCCCGCGGTCACCGTGGATACCGCGTGCTCGTCGTCGCTGGTCGCGCTGCACCTGGCATGTCAGGCACTGCGGCGGGGTGAGACCGCGCTGGCGCTGGCGGGTGGGGTGAGCGTCTCGGCGAGCCCGAGCCTGTTCGTGGATTTCTCCCGGCAGCGCGGATTGGCGCCGGACGGCCGCTGCAAGGCGTTCGCGGCCGCCGCCGACGGTGTCGCGTGGTCCGAGGGCGTCGGGGTGCTGGTGCTCGAACGGTTGTCGGAGGCGCGCAGCCGCGGGCACGAGGTGCTGGCCGTGATCCGGGGTGCCGCGGTGAACCAGGACGGCGCGAGCAACGGTCTGACCGCGCCGAACGGCCCGTCACAGGAGCGGGTGATCGCGGCGGCGCTGGCCGACGCCGGCCTGCGGCCCGCGGATGTGGATGCGGTGGAGGCGCACGGTACGGGGACGACGCTGGGCGATCCGATCGAGGCACAGGCCCTGATCGCCGCCTACGGATCCGAGCGCGCCGAACCGTTGCGGATCGGTTCGCTGAAATCGAATATCGGGCACGCCGTCGCGGCGGCCGGTATCGGCGGCGTGATCAAGATGGTGGCCGCGCTGCGGCACGAGACCCTGCCGCGCACGCTGCACGTGGATGCGCCGACCCCGCATGTGGACTGGTCGGCCGGTGCGGTGCGGTTGCTGACCGAGGCCGAACCGTGGCCGGTGTCGGCGCGGGTCCGGCGCGCGGGGATCTCATCGTTCGGGATCAGCGGCACCAATGCGCATGTGATCCTCGAGGAGGCGCCGGTCGAACCGGCCGCGGCCGTCGATATCGCGCCCCGGGACACCCCCGGGAAACTACCGTTGCTGATCTCGGCGAAATCCCCGACGGCGCTGCGGGCGCAGGCCGGGCGGCTGCGGCAGTGGCTGATCGAGCGGCCCGGCGCCGATCCGGCCGCCGTCGCGCGGGCACTGATCGAGACGCGGGCCGCATTCTCCCATCG
>JABFXT010000788.1 GCA_013361595.1 Nocardia sp.
ACTGCTGGCCCCGCGACTCACCGAGGGTTACGCCGCCTACGGCGTGATCGCCACCGTCGAACAGATCGGCCGGATGCGCGGCGGCGCGTCGGCCGCGGTGCTCAAGGCGGAACGGCGCGCGAAGATCGGGCACGGTGTCACCGGACCCGGTGCGGCGCTGTGGGTGGAGGCCGAACCGGTCGAGATCCCCGCCGCCGACGGCCGCACCCGGGAACTCGCCGCCGAATACAAGAAACTCGTCGTCTCGGTGCTCCAACGTCGCGAGGCGTGGCAGATGGTCGACGCGTTCAACCAGCTCACCGATTCGTCCGCCATCGCCGATACCGCCGGCTATGCCGCGTACCTCAGCGATGAGCAGAAGCGCGAACTACTGGAAACTCCGGATGTCGCGCAGCGGCTGAACCTGTTGATCGACTGGACCCGGGCCCATATCGCAGAGGCCGAGGTCACCGAGAAGATCGGTGACGAGGTCCGCGAGAACATGGAGAAGAGTCAGCGCGAATTCCTGCTGCGCCAGCAACTCAACGCTATCCGCAAGGAACTGGGTGAGGACGAACCCGACGGCGCCGACGACTATCGCGCCCGGGTGGAGCAGGCCGATCTGCCCGATTCCGTGCGTGAGGCGGCGTTGCGGGAGGTCGGTCGCCTGGAGCGGTCCAGCGATCAGAGCCCCGAGAGCGGCTGGATCCGGACCTGGCTCGATACCGTGCTGGAACTGCCGTGGCAGGTGAAAACCGAGGATTCCACCGATGTGGCGGCGGCCCGGGCCGTGCTCGACGCCGATCACCACGGCCTGGACGAGGTGAAGGACCGGATGGTCGAGTACCTGGCGGTCCGGGCGCGGCGAGCCCAGCGCGGCCTGGAGGTCGTGGGCGGTCGTGGCTCCGGCGCGGTACTGGTCCTGGCCGGTCCGCCCGGTGTCGGCAAGACCTCCCTCGGCGAATCCGTGGCCCGGGCACTCGGGCGCAAGTTCGTCCGTGTCGCCCTGGGCGGTGTGCGGGACGAGGCGGAGATCCGCGGACATCGGCGGACCTATGTGGGCGCGATGCCCGGCCGGGTCGTCCGTGCGATCAAAGAAGCGGGATCGATGAACCCGGTCGTGCTGCTGGACGAAGTCGACAAGGTCGGCTCGGATTTCCGCGGTGATCCCGCGGCGGCCCTGCTCGAGGTGCTCGATCCGGCCCAGAACCACACCTTCCGCGACCACTACCTGGATCTGGACCTGGATCTGTCCGATGTGCTGTTCCTGGCCACCGCCAATGTCATGGACACCATCCCCGGCCCGCTGCTGGACCGGATGGAAGTGATCACGGTCGACGGGTACACCGAGGACGACAAGGTCGCCATCGCCCGCGACTTCCTGCTGCCCCGGCAGCTGGAACGCAATGCGCTGACCGCCGAGGAGGTGCGGGTCACCGATGCGGCACTGCGCGAGATCGCGGCCGACTACACCCGGGAAGCCGGTGTGCGGCAACTGGAACGGCTGCTCGCCAAGGCACTGCGCAAAGCCGCGACCCGGTTGGCGGAGGTCGACGCGTCCGCCGAGCCGCTGACCGTCGATATCGGTGATCTGAAGGACTTCCTCGGCCGCCCGCGTTTCACCCCGGATTCGGCGGAACGCACCGCCGTGCCCGGCGTGGCGACCGGACTGGCGGTCACCGGTCTCGGCGGCGATGTCCTCTATATCGAGGCCAACACCGCCGCCGGTGAACGTGCCCTGACCCTGACCGGTCAACTCGGCGATGTCATGAAGGAATCGGCGCAGATCGCGCTGACCTATGTGCGCTCGCATCTGGGTGAGATCGGTATCGAATCGGCGGTACTGGACGGGAACCTGCACGTCCACGTGCCGGCCGGGGCGGTGCCGAAGGACGGCCCGTCCGCCGGTGTCACCATGGTCACCGCGCTGGTGTCGCTGGCTCTGGGCCGGCCGGTGCGCTCCGATGTCGGAATGACCGGTGAGGTCACCTTGAACGGCCGGGTACTGCCGATCGGCGGGGTGAAGCAGAAACTGCTCGCCGCGCAACGTGCCGGACTGAAGACGGTGTTCATCCCGGCCCGCAACGAGCCGGACCTGGACGATGTCCCGGCCGATGTACTGGCCGACCTCGACGTCCGCCCGGTGGGCGATGTCGCCGAGATCCTGGCCTACGCCATCGAACCGGTGCGCGAACCGGCTCTGGACAGCCGGACTCTGGCGGCCAGCGCCTGATCAGGATGAACGGGCCCCGGTAGCTCCCCGCAGAGCTGCCGGGGCCCGTTTCCGTATCCAGTGGATTCTTTTCGGCCGATTCCGGTCGGCGCCCATCCGGGACGCCGTTCCACCCGAACTCCGTCCTGCAATGTTCGCGGTGCGGCCGCACAGGGTCGTCCTGGCCGAAAGTGATGGGAATCCATGAAGAGCATGCAACGTGGTGTGCTTGCGGCGGTGTTGGTCTCGACCGCCGCTCTGCTGGGAGCGACAGCGTGTTCCGGTGACGCGGACAGCGACTCCGCCGCCCCGGCCACGAGCAGCCCGATGGCGAGTACCCAGGGTGCCGGCGATCCGGCCGCCGGTCTCGTCGGACCCGGTTGCGCCGATTACGCGGCCCAGGTCCCGGCCGGGGCCGGTTCGGTCGGGGGAATGGCGCAGGACCCGGTCGCGGTGGCGGCCTCGAACAACCCGATGTTGAAGACCCTGGTCCAGGCGGTATCGGGTCAGCTCAATCCGAAGGTGAATCTGGTCGATACGCTCAACGGCGGGGAATTCACCGTTTTCGCCCCGGTCGATTCGGCCTTCGCCGCGATCGATCCGGCGACCGTCGAGGGTTTGAAAACCGACTCCGAAACCCTGACGAAGATCCTCACCTACCACGTCGTGCCCGGCCGGATCGCACCCGCCGATATCGCCGGTGACCACGCCACGGTCGAAGGCGGCACCGTCGCGGTCACCCGGAACGGCGAGAACATCGAGGTCGGTGACGCCTCGGTGATCTGCGGCGGTGTGCAGACCGCCAATGCCACGGTGTACATGATCGACAAGGTCCTCATGCCGCCGGCCTGACCGTTTCGCATGCGTGTGCTGGGCGAGTACACCAGACTGGCCGCATGATGCGTTGTGTTCGGCACAGTGATCTGAACAACAACCGGGACGGCGAACCGATCCCGGGCGCGGGCCGGGGCGAATGCCTTGCCATGCAGTCGAGGACGCGATCATGACGAATCGGCCGGGGTCCGGCCCCATCCGGCTGGCGGATTCGGAGAACGAGGACACGGCAGCATGCTCGGTCCGCACCGACGGTCACGACGACCGTGCGACGCAGCGTCGGCTCGCCGAGCTGCTGACCGCGGCCGGAGACGGCGACCGGGAGGCGTTCACCCGGTTCTACCGGGAGACCAGTCCCCGGGTATTCGGGCTGGCGCGGCGGATCCTGCGCAGCCCGGCGGCGGCCGAGGAAGCCACCCAGGAGGTATATCTCCAGGTCTGGTCGGCGGCCACCCGTTACGACCCGGCCCGGTCGAGCGCCATCGGCTGGCTGATGATGATCACCCACCGGCGTGCGGTCGACCGGGTGCGGGCCGAGGAATCGGCCACCGGTCGAGAGACCGTCTACGGGCACACCCAGCTGGGACGCGATCACGACATCGTCTCCGAGACGGTGGATCAGCGCCTCGACGAGCAGGCGGTACGCGACTGTCTCGAGGTCCTGACCACCACGCAGCGCGAGGCGGTCGCACTCGCCTATTACAGCGGGCGCACCTACCGCGAGGTGGCCGATCACCTCGCCTCTCCGCTCCCCACGATCAAGAGCCGTATCCGCGATGGTCTGAAGCGGCTCCAGAACTGCCTGGCAGGGGTTGCCTCCGATGCCTGATACCGCACCACCCGATTCGCCGGAGAACAGCGGCGACCTACTCGATCTCGCGTTTCCGTATGCCCTCGACGCGGTGGCCGCCGCCGAGGCAGCGGAGATCGAACAGCGTTTGCGCGCCGCCGATACCGCGACCGTCCGCGACTTCGAGGCCACCGTCCGCGAGGTGCGGGAAGCGATGGCGGCGCTGTCGGTTCTCGACGCGCAGACACCGCCGGCCGAGATCGAGGCGCGGATCCTCGCGGCACTCGACAGCGCGCCGGGCGCCCGGTCCGCGGTGCGGCCCGATCCGCCGCACCACGACACGAGCGGTCCGGGCGCCGCGCCGACCGAACCGCCGGGCCCGGGTACTACCGATGAGCTGGCTCTCGCCCGCGACCGCAGGCGCTCGCGCCGGTGGGCTGTGCTCGGCGCGGCCGCCGCGGTCGTGGTCGCGATCGGTATCGCGGTCGGTGTGGGCGTGGTCGCGCAGCGCGGCGACGAGCCGACCGGGACCGTGACCGCGCAGGAAGTGCTGAACCAGCCCGACGCCCGGATCGCCAGCACTCCGATAGGTACCGACGGCGTACTCACTGTGCACGTATCGGGTGCGCTCGGCGCGGCCACGGTCTCCTTCGACGCGACCCCGGCTCCACCGCCCGGCAGCGACTACCAGCTGTGGCTGATCGATGCGACCGGGACACCACGTTCGGCCGGTGTGCTGACCGATCTCCCGGGTGCCGGCGATCCGTATGTCACCGAGTTCACCGGCTCCGATCAGCTCGCGATAACCCTGGAACCGGACGGCGGTTCACCCGCGCCCACGAGCGACCCGCTGGCGGCGGTACCGCTGGGCTGACCGCACCGCCCGGTCCGGAGCCGGGACTGGTGGGCCTGTAGTCGCGACCACAGGCCCACCGCCGGTCCGCCTCGGGCAGGATCCGCATCGCACCGATCTGACCTTTCGGTGACGTCGCGCGCCGGTGTCTTCCGTGTCGCGGCCGGGAGTGACACCATCCGCAGTGGGGGTTGTGACGAATTCCCAGCTGCCGGGGCGTCCCGCTCCGAGGAGACGAACGAGGACGCTGATGCAGGAGACGACGAGTTCGGCCGGTTCCACCGGCTCGGATCAACAGGACCGGCGCACCGTCGGACGGGTCGCGGCGGGACTGAGCGGTCTGGTGGCCGCCGCGGTCGTCCTCGGCGTCGGTGAACTGGCCGCGGCCCTGATCGTTCCGGAGGCCTCGCCGTTCGTGGCGACCGGGGCGACCGTGGTCGACCACACTCCACAGGCGTTGCGTGAATTCGCCATCGAACAGTTCGGCACCCGCGACAAACCGGTCCTGTTCCTGTGCATGGGCGCGGTCATGGTGGTGCTCGCCGTGGTGGCGGGGCTGCTGGAACGCCGCCGACCCTACGGTAGTGCGCTGCTGGCCGGGCTCGCGGTGGTCGTCGGTATCGCCGTCCTCCAGCGCCCCACCGCCACCGCGGTGTACGTGGTGCCGATC
>JABFXT010000544.1 GCA_013361595.1 Nocardia sp.
GGACTCGGTGCGAATTTCTCCGATAGCGAGATTCGCGGGCTGCTCGCGAGAGTAGTCGATCGTATGGACGAGGCGAGACCGTGGCCTGTTTTGCCCTTCTCAATATTGCCCGGGGCCGAGTTGGAATCCTTCCCGGGTGAACCGATAGCGTGGATAAGAATTTCATGGCCGCGAATCGAGAGCAAGTTCAAGAAAACGTTTCGTCGCTCGGTCGGCGGATGTCAATACCTCGCGGTCCGTCTCCGATCCGGGGTAGAGGTTGCGTTTTCTTGGAGACCGGATGATTCTGTTACCTCGATCTTTTCGGCCGATCGGACTCTGTCTGCTCCGGCAGTGATCGACGAGATCGGTGCGGCCACGGAATTGACCGACGAAGATATCGTACGTCTCTGATGTCGCCCGAAGGCATCGTGTTCCGCACACGTAGATCGAATGAGTTCGTTTCGTGCGGTCAGGGCCGGTTCGGCCCCGCCCATCCCGGCCGCGGCCGACACCCGGGTCGGTTCCCGGGTCGCCGATATGGCTGCCGGCCTGGCGTTCCGAAGCGGAGCGTCGGCCGGGCCGGGAGGGTTCGGGGTCGGCGGATCTGATTATGGACAGTCCGTTACATAACAGGTTAGGGTGTCCGCATGGCACGTCCTCGGAATTTCGATCAGGAGCAGGTCGTCGATGCCGCGACACTCCAGTTCCGGCGTGCCGGGCTGCACGCCACCAGTGCCGAGGATCTGTGCCGGGCGACGGGCCTGGGGCGCAGCAGTCTCTACAACACGTTCGGTAGCAAGGACGAGCTGTTCGCGCAGTGTCTCGAGGCGTATCTGGGCCGAACGCTGGCCCGTACCGAGGAGATCATCGGCGATCCCGATCGCGGGGTGGTCGAACGGATCGAGATGCTGCTCCGGGCCGTCGCCGTGGAGGAGGCCGAACGTATCGCCGCCGGTGCGCCTCGGGGTTGCCTCGCGGTGAACGCGGTGACCGAGCTGGCCGACGACCCCGATCACGCGGGCAGTATCGAAAGAATCGGCCGGGATACGACCGCGCGGCTGGCGCTGCTGGCCGCGGTGCTGCGGGTGGGGCAGTCGACGGGTGAGGTCACCACGAGTGTTTCCGCCGAAGGGCTCGCGGCCTTTGTGAATTCCGCGGTCGCGGGGCTGCGGGTCTCGTCCCAGGGGCGGGTGGCTGCCCCGTGGTGCGATGAGATCGTCGAGGCGGCGTTGCGCGCGCTGCGACCGGGCCGGCCGGACGGCTGAAGCGGATGCGTCGATCGGCCGATTCGGCTGCGCTTGTTTTGGACTATTCGTTACATAATGTCTCGCCGATTCTCCGGATGCTGCCGGGTCACATCCCGCCGTGAGGGCCGCGCGTCGCACTTCGTGCCGACCGCTGCCCGCATTTTAGAACGTTCGTTACAAATTGGGAGATTGTCTTGACCTCGACCCCGTCCTCCGCCCGCACCCCCGTGGTGCCGATAGCGGTACATGTGCTCGCCGTAGGTGTTTTCGCCATGGTCACCAGCGAATTCGTCGTCGCCGGTCTCATGCCGCAGCTGGCCGAGAGCCTGCACACCGGAATCGCGCAGATCGGTTATCTCGTCACGGTGTTCGCCGCCGCCATGGCGCTGGGCGGCCCGCTTCTCGTGCTGGCCCTGCTGCGGATACCGCCGAGGACCGCGATCACGGTCGTCTTCGCGATCTTCTTCGCCGGCAATCTACTGGCCGCACTGGCACCCTCGTACGCGGTGATGCTCGTCGCCCGGGTGGTGACCGGTATTGCCGCGCAGGCGTTCTTCGGCCTGGCCGTCTCGCTCGCCCTGCGGCTCGTCGGCGAACAGTTCCGCGGCCGGGCCGTATCCGTCGTGATGAGCGGGCTCATGCTGGGCACGCTGCTCGGACTGCCACTGGCCACCTTCGTCGGCGGCCGGTTCGGATGGCAGGCGGCCTTCTGGACGGTGGCCGCCCTGACGGCGGTCGCGGCGGCGCTCACCCTGGTCTTCGTACGAGAACCCGACCGGCCCGCCGTCACCGGAAACGACCCGGCTCCCGCACCGGCCACCGAACTCCGGGCGCTGCGGCGACCCCAGCTGCTCCTCGCGCTGCTCTCCAGCACCCTGATCATCGGCGCGACCTTCTCCGTCTTCAGCTTCCTCGCGCCGGTCCTCACCCGTCTCACCGGATTCGGGGAAGGCGCGATCCCGGTACTACTGCTCGCCTACGGTGCCGCGACGGTGGTGGGGAATGCGATCGTGGGACGCCTGGCGGATCGGCACACCGTCGCCACCCTCCTGATCGGCACGCTGCTCAATATCGTTTTCCTCGCCGGCTTCGCCGTCTGCACGGGCTCCCGGCCGCTGGCGGTGCTGTTCATGCTCGGTATCGGACTGGTCGGCGTGACCATGAATCCGGCCATGGCGGTACGGGTGCAGCGCGCCGGTGGCACCGGAGTGGTGGTGAACACGGTGCACACATCGTTCATCACGCTGGGCGTCATCGTCGGGTCGGCCCTCGGCTCGAGCCTGGTGCCCGTGTTCGGCCTGCGGGCGCCGCTCGTACTGGGGGTCGTACTGGCAGTCCTGGCGGTTGCCGTGATCGCGCCCGCACTGCGCTCGCCGTACCTGCGGCACGGCGGTGACCGGCCCGTCCCGGCGGCCACCGGCACCGATCTCCGGTATGCGGACGCGTAGCGGCTGACCGGTCGCCGCCCGGCAACTGTTCCGGGATGAATCCTTTCTCCGTCCCGCGCCTCTTATACAGGTCCCCGTGGACGCGGGGACGAGATATGGAGGTTGTCGTGATCATCGGTTCCGGTATCGCCATCGGGCTGGTATTGCTCTGCACGTGCATGTTCGTCATGAAGCGCAAACGGAGTGGACGTGACTGACGCGAACTGGCCCGGCGAACAATTGATCGTCGCCGCGCAGGGTGGCGACATCGACGCGATCGCCGCGCTGGTATCGGGCTCCCACCCGAACGTCCAGCGTTTCGCTCGCTCGCTGTGTGCTACCCCGGAAGACGCCGAGGACGCGGCGCAGGAAGCTCTGATCATCCTGTACCGCAAGATCGGGATGCTCCGGGCCTCCGGCGCGCTGGCGTCGTGGATGTTCCGCATCGTTCGAAACGAATGCCTGCGGCGCGCGCGGCTGCGGCTGCCGGACCGCGCACCCGCGCCGGACACCGCCGTGGCTGACTCGGCCGAGGACGAGGCGCTGCGACGGCTGGAAGCGGGCCGGGTGGCGGCCGCGGTCGCCACCCTGCCCCCCGACCACCGCCGGGTGCTCATCCTGCGCGATATCCAGGGCTACAGCGGCCGGATGACCGCGGAGGCGCTGGGTATCGGTACGGCAGCGATGAAATCGCGGCTACACCGGGCCCGGGCAGTGGTCCGGCAATCGCTCCGGGCATCCGACCCGGCTCAGGGAGGACATGATGACCGGAAAACGATCTGACCGCGCCGATTTCGCGAGCGCTTCCCTGCCCGAGCACCTGGTGCGCGGCGCGGTGGGGTTCGGTGCGCTGATCGGCTCGATCGCGCTGATCCCGGTCGCCGGGCCGATCGGTCTCGTGCTGCTGCCCGTCGGACTTCTCGCACTGCGCGGGTGTCCGACCTGCTGGGCGGTCGGGCTCATGCAGACCGTGTCGCGCGGGCGGCTGCAACGCTCCTGCGCGGGCGACCGGTGCACGCTGGTCGTCGCCGGCAAGGACGAGCAGCGCGAGAAGATCGCGTCCTGATCCGCCCGCCCGGCCGGCCGATCGTCGCCGCGGCGGCACTGTCGGCCGGTCGGAGCCCGGGAACACCGGACCCCGAGTGGAACCGGTGAGCTCCACGGTCGGCGGACCCACGGTGCCCACCTCCGGGATCAGGCGGCCGCTACGAGCCGGGCGCGGAGCTGATCGCGGCCTGCCTCGATCAACCGGGCCACCTCGGCGGCGTCGTAGTAACCGGCATAAGGGTGATCCGTCGCCGCGAGTTCGGCGAGCAGCACCAGACCGGTCAGCGTCCGGGACAATCGCCGGCAGGCCCGCTGCACAGAGGTCTCGGCTGCCGCCGCGGCCATCTTCTCCGGCGCGACCGTCACCTTGTCCCTGATGAACTCCGGATTGTCCGCCAGACCCGGGTCGCCGGTCACCCGAGCGGAGGCCACCAGCGCCGCCGCGTCACCGCGACTGCTCAGCAGCCGGGCCTCCAGCGCGTCGGCCGCCACCACCGGGCACCAGATGTCGTAGTCGGCAATGCCGTCCCTTGTTCGCGGTGGTTCGGTGACCACAGCGGTCACCGAACGCAGGACGGCCAGTGCCTCGTCGCAACGGTCCACCGCCCACAGGTAGACCGAAAGGTCGACGATCTCGTACAACTCGGTCCCGCGGGTGTGCGACCACCGCTGGACCAGCGAAGATTTGAACTTGCGGAGGTAGCGGTTCGCTTCGCCGCCGGGGCTCGCGGCGGGCGGCGGAACTGTTCTGGCGGCGGTCCGGGGCATGGGGCATCCTATCGGGGTGCCGTACTTCGTCCTGGAGCTGCCGGACGATCTCGTCGCGATGGATTCGCTGCACCGGATACCGGCGGGATCACCGCGCGGTCAGTGCATCGACCGACGTTCGGAATCGGAGACCGAGCGCGCTGTCGAAAGCCGGGACCGGCCGATACGCGCCGGGTCGGCTCGCTCTGTGCAACCCCCGCCCGGGCGCGGGGTGGTCGGTCAGTCTTCGTCGAAAGCGAGGATCGTGACGACGATCCCGCTGCCCACACCGATCACCACCGCGTCGAACACATACCGTGTCACCGGGTTCCAAGCGCCGGCGCCGTCGGTGTTACTCCACCAGCGGCTTCCATGGCCGAGGAGGCGGACCAGCGATCCGAATATCTCAGCTGCCCGGCCCCGGTCGTAGCGTCCGCGCGAGCCGTAGGCGAGCGTGGTCGAGGCGATGCCGATCAGCCGGTGCACAGCACCGTCCACATCGATCTCGGTGAGGCGGTCGGCCAGTTCCACAGCGGATTCCGGAACGTCCGCGCGATACCGGCGCTCGAGAACGCCCAGGCTCTCGAGCAGATCGAACACGTCGTGTGGCATCCGCGCCGCCTCGCCGGGATTCGCCCACGCGTGCATCTCCCCATTGCCGAGCGGTCCGCTCGACCCGGACAGCAAAGCGCGGATGCGGTCGAGGCGATCGTCGACCGGCGGAATGTCGGAAGCCACGCCGCTCAGCGTCGCACGGCCGGTGTCTCGCTGCCGAGCTGTCACCGAAGGAATTTCCCGCCGGCCTCCGGCGACTCTGTGCTTCGTGTCGGGGCCGGTCGCTACGTCGGAGCGGCCCCGCATTCGCTCGATTCGGTG
>JABFXT010000534.1 GCA_013361595.1 Nocardia sp.
TATCAGATACCCGAGAACAGTCTCGACACCAGATGCGCGCCCTCGTTCACGCTGCGCGGCGGACGCAACACCGATATCGCGGCCGTCCGCCGGCGCCCGGAGAAATCGCGCTGGGAGGCGGCGTGGGCAGTACTCGTGCGGGCGGTGGAAACGGGTGCGCCGGATCTGGTGGTGGTGCCCGCGACCACGCTCGCCACCCTGCGGCGCGACGATTGGCAGGTGCCGGCGTCGATCGAAGCACTCGCCGGAATGGTCTCGATATCCCGGGGCGCCGATCGCGCCGCGGCCCGCGTCACCGCGCGGGCGGGGCGATGACCGCCGCCCCGGAGCTCGACTCCGGGAAACTCTGCACCGCCCGCCTGCAGGCCGCCCGGGCCCGGCCCTATCTGGCCACCGCGCTGTACGCCCTGCACATCGTCGAATCGCGACGAGTGCCCACAATGGGCGTGGACAGATATTGGCGGTGCTACGTCTCGCCCGCCTTCGTGGACTGCACACCGGTGGAGGAACTGGCCTCGGTGCTGGTGCACGAGGTGTCGCATCTGTTGCGCGACCATCACGGTCGCAGTGACCGGTTCGCCCGCGCACACGATCTCACCGACCCGGCGGAACGGCTGCGGATGAATATCGCCGCCGACGCCGAGATCAACGACGACGCCTTCGGTGACGGGCTGGTCCGGCCCGCCGGTGCGGTCCTGCCGGCGACGCTGGGATTGTCCGACGGTGAGCTCATGGAGGACTATCTGCGGCAGTTCCGGCTCGGGAACTGCCGCGGCGATCTGGCCTGGCTCGACTGCGGTAGCGGCGCCGACGGACTGGACCGGGAATGGGAGCTCGGGCCCGACGGTGCGAACGGCCTCACCGAACAGGAACGCGAGGCGGTCCGATTCCGGGTGGCGCAGGGGATAATCGGCCGTCCGGGCAACGCGCCGGAAGGCTGGCGGCGCTGGGCAGAGGAAGCGGTGCACCCGCCGCAGCCGTGGCGGGACCTGCTCGGCGCGGCCATCCGCTCGGCGGCCTCCGCGCCCGGGGCCGGCGAGGACTACAGCTACGGCCGGCCCGCCCGCCGTTCGGCCGGGGTGCCCGGTGCCGTACTGCCCAGCCTGCGGCGCACACCGCCCAGGGTGAGCGTGATCATCGATACCTCGGGGTCGGTCAGCGACGCCGAACTGGGTAGCGCACTGCTCGAGGTGGCGGCCATCTCCCGTGCGGTGGGCGGGCGCCGCGACCTGGTCAGCGTGCTGTCGTGTGATGCGGCGGCCCGGGTCGTGCATCCGCTGTGCCGGGCGGAGAAGATACCGCTGGTGGGCGGTGGGGGTACAGATCTGCGCACCGGGTTCACCCGCGCGCTGCGCAGCAGGCCCGCCCCCGATGTGCTCGTGGTGATGACCGACGGACAGACACCCTGGCCCAGCAGCCCACCCCGTTGCCGGACGGTGGTCGGGTTGTTCCGCCGGGCGGTCGCGTGGAGCGAACACGATCCCGATTACGTTCCGGACGGGCCACCGTCGTGGGCGCGAGTGGTCGATATCGGGTCCTCGGCCTGAGCGGTCGCTCGCGGTGGAGCCGCGCCGCCGTGGTGCTGCCGGGCCTGGGCCACGGTGCCATCGGTCTGGTCCCGGAGCGCCGGATGCCGCGGCGGAGATCCGGTACCGCAGTGCGATTCGATGTCATACCAGAGGATTACCTGCGTCGAGAAACCGGCCGATAGCTTCGGTTTCATGACGACAACGGCCTCGCTCCCCGGATCACCTCCCCGGTCACCACGGCGCAGCGGCGCCGACGGTGACTACGCTCGCCTGCTCCGCCGGATCTCCGCGGCCGGACTCATGGACCGGCGGCCTGTCTACTACACCGTCCGGCTCGGCCTGGCCGGGATCGCGTTCGCGGGCGGCTGGGCAGCGTTCGTGCTCGTCGGCGACTCGTGGTGGACGCTCGCGGTCGCGGCGTTCCTGGCCGTGACGTTCGCCCAGATCGCCCTCGTCATGCACGATGTCGCGCACCGCCAGGTCTTCCGGTTGCGGCGGCCCACCGAGATCATGGGCCGGATCGCCGGCAACGCCGGAATAGGTTTGGGTTACGGCTGGTGGCAGGACAAACACACCCGGCATCACGCCAACCCGAACCATGAGGAACTCGATCCCGATGTCGCGCCCGATATCCTGCTGTGGTCGCAACGGCAGGCCCGGGCCGGCCGGGGTCTGCCCCGTCTCGTCGGGCGGGTACAGGCGTTCCTGTTCTTCCCGCTTCTGCTACTGGAGGGCCTGAACCTTCACCTGGCGGGTGTGCGGGCGCTCGGGAATCGATCGCTGAAGCATCGCGTATCCGAAGGTGCGCTGCTCTTCGGTCATTTCGCCGCCTACCTGGCCGTGGTGTTCGCGGTACTCCCGACGGACAAGGCCTGCGCTTTCCTGGCGGTGCACCAGGCGCTGTTCGGCCTGTACATGGGCTGCATCTTCGCACCCAACCACAAGGGGATGCCGACCCTGACCGGCGACGACCGTCCCGATTTCCTCCGCAGGCAGGTATCGACCTCCCGCAACGTACGCGGTGGGGTGCTGACGGATTTCGCTCTCGGGGGCCTCAACTACCAGATCGAACACCACTTGTTTCCGAGTATGCCGACACCGAACCTGCGGCATGCCCAGGTGATCGTCCGCGATTACTGTGCCGAGATCGGTGTGCCCTACCACGAGACCGGGCTGATCTCCTCGTACCGAGAGGCCTTGCAACACCTGCATCGGGTCGGAGCGCCCATTCGCGAGGCCGCCCGGCCCCGACTACGGGCCGATCAGTAGTTGTAGGTGCCGGCCAGCATGTTCAGCATGTTCAGGAAAATGATGTACTTC
Organism: Nocardia sp.; assembly: GCA_013361595.1. GTDB lineage: Bacteria > Actinomycetota > Actinomycetes > Mycobacteriales > Mycobacteriaceae > Nocardia. Next base: position 2,850 of record JABFXT010000534.1, read on the forward strand.
AGAAAGCCAGGCATATCGATCTCTCTCGTTGTCGATCTCGAGCGTCGACGGCCTCCGCACATGATGTGCCCGTCGATTCGCGCGGCACCCGTGAACGGGTGCGCTGCTACGACTTTCGTTCGGTGCCGCCGGAGTGTTACATCGCCGCGCCGAACCGCCGATCCGTACCGCGAACGTTCACCGGCGCGACCGGATGTTTCCGGGCCGCGCCGGTGGAACGGCGTCACAGCGGAAGCAGGTGATGTTTACGCGGGTAGCGGATGACCTTCTTGTCGCGCAGGAGCCGCAGGGCGCGCCGGAGTTCCAGCCGGGTGGCCGACGGCTCGATCACGCTGTCGATATAGCCGCGCTCGGCCGCGATCCACGGTGTCGCGACGGTCGCGTTGTAGAAATCGATCATCTGCTGCCGCAGCACGCCGCGCTGATCTTCGGGCGTGGCGTCGAGAACCTTGCGCTGGGTGAGCCCGACAGCGCTCTCGGCGCCCATGACCGCGATCCGGGCGGTGGGCCAGGCCAGATAGATATCGCAGCCGAGGGCCTTCGCGCCCATCACTGCCCAGCCACCGCCGTAGGCCTTGCGGACCACCACGGTCACCTTCGGGACGGTGGCCTCCACATAAGCGAACAGGAACCGGCCGCCGCGCTTGATGACGCCGACTTTCTCCTGCTCCACGCCGGGCAGGAAACCGGGAGTGTCGACGACCAGCACCAGCGGGATCTCGAAGGCATTGCAGATGTGGATGAAATGCGCGGCCTTGTCGCTGGCCTTGGCGTCGAGCGCCCCGGCCAGCACCGTCGGCTGGTTGGCGACCACGCCCACCGGCCTGCCGTCGACCCGGGCGAAGCCGGTGATCAGATTTTTGGTGGCTGCCGCACCGATCTCATGGAACTCGCCGTCGTCGAATATCCGCAACAGCACATCGTGCATATCGTAGACGGCATTGTCCGAGTCCGGGACCAGCGTGTTCAGCGTCAGATCGGATTCGGTGACCTCTGGTTCGAGACCGGGGTTCACGACCGGCGGGAGCTCGACCGCGCTCGACGGCAGATAGCTCAGATAGTTGCGGACCCAGGCGAACGCGGCCTGCTCGTCGGCGGCGACATGGTGGATATTGCCGTATCCGGCCTGGTTGTAGGCGCCGCCAAGCTCCTCCATATCCACTTTCTCGCCGATGGCGTCCTCGATGATCTTGGGGCCGGTGACGAACATATGCGCGCTCTCGGTGGCCACCACGACATCGGTGCAGATCGGCTGGTACACGGCTCCGGCCGCGCAGTTCCCCAGGATGAGCGACACCATCGGCACCGCACCCGAGAGCGGTTCCATCATGGTCGCCAGTTCGCCGTACCAGCGCAGCGAGGTCACGGCCTCCTGGACGCGCGCGCCACCGGAGTCGTTGATACCGATCAGCGGACAGCCCATCTTTCCGGCCAGATCCATGATGGCGGCGACCTTGCGGCCGAACATCTCGCCGATCGTGCCGCCGTACACGGTCTGATCGTGGGAGAACACCGCGACCGGACGGCCGTCGACCAGACCGCGTCCGGTGACCACGCCGTCGCCGTAGAGAGCGTCCTTGTCGGCGGGGTTGCGTACCAGGGCGCCGACCTCGACGAAGGTGCCCGGATCCAGCAGCATCTCGATGCGGTCCCGCGCGGAGGGTATGCCCTTACGCGCTCGTTTGGCGGCTCCCGCCTCGCCGGCCGGTTCCTGCGCGATCTCCAGCTTCTTACGCAGGTCGGCAAGTTTTTCGGCGGTAGAAATCATCTATAACTTCCAGGTTTATCCGCAGGAACACCACACCGTGATCGGGGGTGCTAGATACCGTACCCGGCGTAGCTGTATGTCGGGTTTGTGAGCTCTCACCGAACACCGGTCCGCCGCCCGCGGTCGCGACCACCGGCTCGGCCGTCGGCTCCGATCGGCCGCTCTGCCCTTGCCACCGAGGATGCCGGGACCCGGCGTCCGGCGGCGGAATTCGGATCGAAATCCACTTGACGGGTGGCATACCCGTGGCGCACCATGAAGTCGGGGCAAGGGGGTTTCGGAACGCCGGGTAGGCGAAGCGGGGGTTTTCGACGATATCGGCGGGTTACTCGATGCCGATAAATGATGCCGTGTGCCCGAAAGAGGCCGAAAATAATTTCGGGACGGGTGGGGAGGATTCCACCGGCAAGTTCGATGGGGTGTTCGTCGGCAGCGCAGGTGCGGCAATATATATGTGCTGAGCAGGGAGTATGTGCCACCTGTCCGTGGATCCGCGAGTCGTTCGTGCCGCGGCGATCGCAATCGAGCAATTCACATTCATACCTGGTCGTTCACTCTGATCGGCCAGGGAAGGCACCCCTCCGAGGGGAGCGGGGAAAGAAAGGTAATCACATGGATAAGAACCCTGAAAAGAAATTGTACGAGAAGCCGGAAATCGCCGCTTCCGGCGACTTCCGAACCTTTACCGGCGGAGTTTTCACGAC
>JABFXT010000750.1 GCA_013361595.1 Nocardia sp.
GCGAACGTTTCGGCCACAACGAATTCGACCCGCGGCTGTGCGCGTCGGTACCGGTGGTCGGCGTGGTCGGCCGCGATTTCGACGACCTGCTCGATCCCGAGCCACTGACGGGCGTCCTGCGCACCGATCCGGACAGCGCCGCGTGCATCGCGTTCACCTCGGGCACCACCCGGGCCCCGAAAGGTGTGGTGCACAGTCACAACACCCTGGGCTACGAAGTGCGCCAGCTGGCCGGGATGTACCCGTCCGATCGCGGTGACCAGCTCACCTCCGCACCGGTGGGTCATTTCATCGGCATGCTCAACGCACTGCTGATCCCGGTGCTCGACGGTGCCCCGATCCATCTGCTCGACCTCTGGGATCCCGGCCGGGTACTCGAACTGATGGCGAGCGAGAACATCTGCGTGGGCGGCGGCGTGAGCTATTTCGTCACCAGCCTGCTCGATCATCCCGACTACCGACCCACCCACCTCGCGCAACTGCGCTACGCCGGACTGGGCGGGGCGGCGGTCCCGGCGGCGGTGAGCACTCGCCTCGAAGAGCTCGGTATCACGGTGTTCCGCTCGTACGGCAGTACCGAGCACCCGTCGATCACCGGATCCCTGTCCACCGCACCGGCGGACAAACGCCTGTTCACCGACGGCAACGCACTGCCCGGCGTGGAGTTCCGGGTGAGCGAGGACGGAGAGATCATCAGCCGCGGCCCCGATCTGTGCCTGGGCTACACCGACCCCGATCTCACCGCCGGCGCCTTCGACGCCGAGGGCTGGTACCACACCGGCGATATCGGCGTTCTCGACGCGGACGGCTACCTCACCATCACCGACCGCAAATCCGACATCATCATCCGGGGCGGCGAGAACGTGAGCGCCCTCGAGGTGGAAGAGGTGCTGCTCACCCTGCCCGGTGTGGCCGAGGGGATCGCGGTGGCGGTCCCCGACCCACGCCTCGGCGAGCGAACGGCCGCGGTGGTGCGCTGCCTGCCCGATCGGCCCGAACCCGATATCGAGGCACTGCGTGCGCATTTCGCGCAGGCGGGGCTGGCCAGACAGAAGTGGCCCGAGGAACTGCATATCGTCACCGATTTCCCACGGACCCCCAGCGGAAAGATCCAGAAGTTCGTCGTCCGGCGCCATCTGGCCGCGGCGCGCGACGAGGCCGTTGCGACCGAGCGTTGATGAGAATACGATTCTCATAAATAGCCAAGGAGGATTCCATGAGTAGAGTCGAGCTGCCGTACCAGCTCTTCGACGCGGACAACCATCTCTACGAGACCAAGGAAGCGCTCACCCGGCACCTGCCGGAGAAGTACAAGGGCGCCATCCAGTACGTCGAGATCAACGGCCGCACCAAGATCGCGGTACTCGGCCAGATCAGCGAGTACATCCCGAACCCCACCTTCGAGGTCGTGGCGCGCCCCGGCGCGATGGAGCAGTACTTCAAGCACGGCAATCCCGAGGGCAAGAGCCGGCGCGAGATCTTCGGTAAGTCGATGAAGGCGATCGACGCCTTCCGCAACCCGGAAGCCCGGCTACAGGTCATGGACGATCTGCAGCTGCAGCGCGCCCTGATGTTCCCGACCCTGGCCAGCCTGGTCGAGGAGCGGATGCGCCACCATCCCGAGCTGATCCACGCGGTGATCGAATCGCTGAACCGGTGGATGCTCGACGACTGGGGCCAGGACGGCAGCTTCGTCCACTCCGGCCGTATCTTCACCGTCCCGGTGATCACCCTGCCGATCGTCGAACGGGCGATCGACGAGCTGAACTGGGCCGTCGTCGAACACGGCGCCAAGGCCATCCTGGTGCGTCCGGCGCCGGTGCCCGGATTCAAGGGGATGCGCTCGTTCGCGATGCCGGAGTTCGATCCGTTCTGGAAGCGCGTACAGGAACTGGACGTCCTGGTCACCATGCACTCCTCCGACAGCGGCTACTCGCGTTTCGACGCCGAGTGGGACGGTAGCGATTCCGAGATGCTGCCGTTCCAGACCAACACCTTCGCCATGACCAACCAGTGGCGGCCGGTGACCGACGCGGTCGCCTCCTGGGTGTGCCACGGCGCGCTGAACCGCTTCCCCGACCTGAAGATCGCCGTCATCGAGAACGGTTCGGCCTGGCTCGAGCCGCTGCTGCAGCAGCTGTCCGACGTCTACAAGAAGGCGCCGGAGGGCTTCGGCTTCCGCGATCCGATCGAGGCCATCAAACAGAGCCTCTACGTGAGCCCCTTCTGGGAAGAGGACCTGGAACGCCTGTCGCAGGTCATGGGCGAGGACCATGTGCTGTTCGGCTCGGACTGGCCGCACCCGGAAGGTTTGGCCGAGCCCGCCCGCTACATCAACGAGATCAAGGATATGCCGCAGGCGAAGCAGGCCAAGATCATGGGCGGCAACCTCGCCCGGCTGCTGAAGGTATGAGCGGGTCAGGCCCGGAGGCGGCAGCGCAGCGTAACCACGCAGGGCCCCCGCTCATACCCGGGCAGCACAGTATGAGCGGGTCAGGCCCGGAGGCGGCAGCGCAGCGTAACCACGCAGGGCCCCCGCTCATACCCGGGCGGCACAGTATGAGCAGGTCCGCAGCATGACCTGGGAGACCATCCCGCAGCTCGCCCTGTCGACGGCGGACCGCTTCGGCGATGCCGAGGCGGTCGTCGACGGGGAGCTGCGGTGGAGCTCCAACGAGCTGGTGGATCGGATCCGCCGGGCCGCGGGGTCGTTCGCCGAATCCGGGATCGGCCCCGGCGACCGAGTGGCCGTCTGGGCACCCAATTCGGCGGAATGGATCGTCGCCGCCCTCGGCCTGATGACCGCGGGCGGCGTGCTGGTACCGGTGAACACCCGGTTCAAGACCGAGGAGGCCGCCGATGTCATCCGCCGCAGCGGAGCGAAGGCGCTGCTGGTGCAGAAGGGTTTCCTCGGCGCGGACTATCCGGCACCGCCGGGCGTACCGGTCTACGATCTGAAATCCGATTTCCTCACCGGCGGTGCACCTTTCGAACGAGAGGTCGCGGGTACCGATATCGCCGACATCATCTACACCTCGGGCACCACCGGGCGCCCCAAGGGCGTGATGATGAACCATGCGCAGACCCTGCGGCTGTATTCGGAATGGTGTGATCTGGCGGATCTGCGCCACGGCGACCGCTATCTGATGGTCAACCCGTTCTTCCACACTTTCGGCCTGAAGGCGGGGATCGTGGCGGCGCTCGTCCGTGGCGCGACCATGCTGCCGGTCCCGGTTTTCGATGTGGACCGGGTGATCGAACTCGTGGCGACCGAACGGATCACCATGCTGCCGGGGCCACCGACGCTGTACCACTCGCTGTTGGAAGACCGGGGCACGCGCGATATCTCCTCGTTGCGCGCCGCGGTGACCGGCGCCGCGGATATCCCGGTCGACCTGATCCGCCGGATCCGGGAGGAACTGCCGTTCCGGTCGATCATGACCGGGTACGGCCTCACCGAGGCCGGTACGGCCACCGCGTCGCGCCCCGGGGATACCTTCGAACAGATCGCGACCACCGCGGGCAGCGCCTGCGACGGTATCGAATTGCGGATCGCCGACGACTCGGAAGTGCTCATCCGCGGATACAGCGTGATGCAGGGCTATCTCGACGACCCGGAGGCCAGTGCGGCGGCCGTCGATACCGACGGCTGGCTGCACACCGGCGATCTGGGGACCTTGGACGAGGGCGGCCGGCTCAAGGTGATCGGCCGCAAGAAGGATATGTACATCGTCGGAGGCTTCAATGCCTATCCCGCCGAGATCGAAGGGTTCCTCCTGGAACATCCGGCAGTGGCCCAGGCCGCGGTGATCGGCGTGCCCGATGACCGAATGGGCCAGGTGGGCAGGGCATTCGTCGTAGCACGTACCGAGATCGGGGAAGCGGACCTGATCGCCTGGGCCCGGGAACGGATGGCCGGGTACAAGGTGCCGCGGTCGATCGTCTTCCTCGACCGGCTACCGCTCAACGCCACCGGCAAGGTGATGAAGGATCAGCTGCGCTGAGCGCCGCATCGCGGAGACCGCGGTCGCGACTCCGCCTCCGCGTATCCCGCGGGGGCGGAGTCCGGCGGGCCCGGCGGGCCGATTCCCGACTCGGAGATCCGGCCGATGACCATCTCGACCCGGGAACGGGCCACGGTGTATCGTCGAATCCAACCGAGAGTGGGATTCTCATTTGACGAGATTTTCGATCTCCTAGTCCGGGCCGCGCCCGGCATCGACCATGAACAGCGAGGAGTCCGGTGAATATCGACGACATGATTCTGGTGAGCATCGACGACCATGTGGTCGAACCGCGCGATATGTTCGCCAACCACGCGCCGAAGAAGTACGCCGAGTACGTGCCCAAGGTCGTCGTGGACGACACCGGTATCGACCGCTGGATCTACCGTGACCGCCCCACCGGAGTCACCGGTCTCAACGCGGTCGTCTCCTGGCCCGCCGAGGAGTGGGGCTACGATCCCGCCGGGTACGCCGAGATGCGGCCCGCGGTATACGACATCCACGACCGGGTCCGCGATATGGACGCCAACGGCGTGCTCGGCTCGATGTGCTTTCCCACCTTCACCGGCTTCAGCGCCGGGCATCTGAGCCGCGGCGGAATGGACGAGATCACCGTCGCGATGATCTCGGCCTACAACGACTGGCATATCGACGAATGGGCCGGCGCCTACCCGGGCCGGTTCATCCCGATCGCGATCCTGCCCCTGTGGGAACCGCAACTCGCGATCGACGAGATCAACCGGGTCGCCGCCAAGGGCTGTCATTCGGTGACCATGCCGGAGCTGCCACATATCGACGGCCTGCCCAGCTATCACGATCTCGACTACTGGGGCCCGGTATTCCAGGCGCTCTGCGATAACGACACCGTGATGAACCTGCACATCGGACAGGGTTTCGGCGTCCTCAGACTGGCGCCGAACGCACCCATCGACAACCTGATGGTCCTGGCGCCCAGTATCTCGCTGATCGCCACCCAGGATCTGCTGTGGGGCCCCGCCTTCCGTAGCTATCCGAAGCTGAAGGTCGCGCTGTCCGAGGGCGGCGTCGGCTGGATCCCGTTCTTCCTGGACCGCTCCGACCGGCACTACACCAACCAGCGCTGGCTGCGCCGGGATTTCGGCGGCAAGATGCCCAGCGAGGTGTTCCGGGAGCATGTACTGGCCTGTTACGTCACCGATCCCACCTCGTTGAAACTGCGGCACGAGATCGGTATCGACAATATCGCCTGGGAATGCGACTACCCGCATTCGGATTCACTGTGGCCGGGCGCACCGGAGTTCGTACTGAACGAACTCGAGGGCGCGGAGATCGGAAG
>JABFXT010000331.1 GCA_013361595.1 Nocardia sp.
CCCGCGCCCCTGCGGCGTGTCGTGGACTCACCGACCCCGGTCCCGGTCGATCTCGACCTCGTCCTCGCCCCGCATCGGGGTTCCGCGGCGGCCCACGACCAGCCGAACAGGCTGTCGAGCAGCAGCCCGACCAGCAGCACTGTCGACAGGTAGGTGCACAGCAGGGTTTGCGCGGAATCGGCTACCGCAGCGTGAACTGCCATGCCACCGCGGCGGCCGAGGACACCTCGATCACCGAGTCGAGGCCGAATCCGATCAACGCGGTGGAGGACGCCCGGATGCCTACGGACAGCGCGATGATCGCCTCGATGATGTTGTAGGTGATGGTCGCGGCGACCACGAGCCCGCAACCGCGCAGGCAGGCGAAGTGGTTGGATGAACTTGCAGGCGGCCGCAGCGGCGAATGTGTCGGAAGGTCAGCGGGAGAACGTCACGTGGATCGTGCCGCTCGATGCGACCTCGCTGGTGATTTCGTAACCGTTTTCCAGCTCGCGCAGCTCATCCCACAGGCGGGCGCCGCGGCCGAGCAGGATCGGTGCGATCGCGACATGTAGCCGATCGACGAGGCCCGCGGCCAGGTATGTGCGCACCACGGAAATGCCGCCGCCGATGCGGACGTCGAGGTCCCCTGCTGCCTTTGTCGCCAGGGCGAGTGTTTCCTCCGGTGTGGTCCGGACGAAATGAAAGGTGGTGCCGCCCGCCATTTCCAGCGCCGGCCGCTGCTCATGGGTGAGCACGAAGACCGGACAGCCGAACGGCGGGTTGGGTCCCCACCAGCCGGTCCAGTCGGGGTCGTCGGGGTGGGCGTGCAGGCCGAACATTCCGGCGCCCATGATCTCGGCGCCGATGCCCTCGAAAGAGCTCGCGGCGTGCGTATCGTCCACGCCTGTCGTGCCCTGGCCGGAGGTATCGCCCAGGACGCGCTCCCGGAAGGTGCGGGTCGCCGCGAACGCCGCGACCAGCCGGTTCCAGTCTTTGCCGATCGGGTCGTCGGGCGTCTGATCGGTGGTGGTCGCGTATCCGTCGAGGGAGATGTTCAGATCGACTCGGACCCTACCCATCGCACTTCCTTCAAGTAGTTGTAAAATGCAAGCACTAAGCTAGGTGGTGTGTCCCGACGTGTCAAGGAGGAGCCATGGAGCCGAGATCGGGATGTGCGATCAACGCCGCGGTCGAAGCGCTCGGTGATCAATGGTCGATCCTGGTGTTGCGTGATGTGATCTTCGGGGACCGCCGCTACTTCCGAGAGTTGCTGAACGGGTCGATCGAGGGCATCGCCTCGAACATCCTCAGCGACCGGCTCAAGAAGCTCGTCGCCGCCGGCCTTCTGACCAAGGAAGACGCCGTGCGCGGCCAACGCGCGCGCTACAGCCTCACCGAGGCCGGTATCCGGACGCTGCCGATCATCTACGCCCTCGGGAACTGGGGCCTCGACTGGCGAACAGGGACGCCGGAGTTGCGGGCCCGCCAGGAACTCATGCGCGCGGAAGGGATGCCGTTCATCGAAGAACTCATGCAGGATCTGCGCGACCGGCACCTCGATTCCGCACCGACGGGGAAGGAAGGTCCGGGACCGCTCGAACGGCTGGCCGCGGCGTACGACGCGGCTGCCGGCGTCACCGCCGACGGCGGGCCCGAATGTCCTTCCGGTGATCGCGACGGAACGTGATCCGAACCGAGGAGCGGCGGCGGCCCGGACACGCGGCGTAATTACGGTAGTGAAATTCGCTGTGCTGAAATCGGTTTCGCGGTGGTAGCGGGCGTGCGGTCCGTTCTACTTCTTCTTCAAACCGTCCAGCGCCCGCCGCGCTTGATCCCGCGCGATCACGCCGAGTTCGTCCGGGTCCACCGCGGGCTCACCGTGCTGGCGCAGGACGGGGATGCGTACTCGTACCGAGACATTGCCGTCCTGCACGCCCACGACATAATCCAGTCCGGTCGTATCGCTGGAGTCCGATGTCGCGGTGTACCAATAACCCTGCGAGCCGATTCCGCCGACGTCGCCGGACCTCACGCCGGAGCCGGTGGTGTCCTCGTGCTTCCACTGGTCATAGGCGGGAGCGGCTCCGGCGGCCGTGAACTCGACGCTGAGGTCGATGGCCGCCTGGTTCCAGTGGACGCCGTCACCCGACTGGCTCTTGTAGTCGAATTGGCACGACAGACTGCCGGGGGTGTCGGCGCTCGGCGGATTCTCGTGATGGTAGGGCGCTCGGTTCGGGGTGGCCGACCACTTGTGCAGCGGAGTGGGGTCGACCAGATCGCACGCATCGGCTATCGCGTCCATCGAATAGGGTCCCGGCGCGGCCTCCGGAAGCGGAGTAACCGTGGGGACCGCGGACGGTTCCGCCGACGCGTCGGCGGGTGCCGCGACAGCGGTGGACGGGCGTTCGTCACCACCACCGGCGATGCCGACACCGATGGCCACACCCACGGCCAGCACGACCACCAACCCGGCGACACCGGCGACGATCGGGCCCGGCCGGACGGATCCGGGTCGAGGGTCTGTCATCTCGCGCGGTCCTTCGATCACTCGACGTGCTCCCCCGCCGACCTTCCATGCCGCGCCGATCCTTCTGTGCTGTCGGCCGAGTGGACATCTGAATCGTCCGCACCGGGCTGTTACCGGTTCTGTCGCAGTGCGTCCAGCACCTTGCGGGCCTGGGATCGGGCGACCGGATCGAGTTCGTCGCGACGCACCGCGGGGGCTGCCTTCTCGCGGGAGAGGTCGATCTGCACCTGCACCGCGGCGCTACCGTCCCATACACATACCGAGTATCGGGCGTCCACGATCCCGCCGAAGTCGTCGGCTTCGAACTGCCAGTAGCCGCGGGTGCCGGTGCCGCCGAACTCTCCGGAGGTAACCGCTGATCCGTTGTCGGCGAGGTCGGCGGTGGTGCGTTTGCACCGGTCGTATTCCCGTGCGGCCGAGCCGTCCACGACTTCGGCCCGCACCCGCATGCCGGCGGTGTTCATGGGAAATTCGTCGCCCGGCGAACTGGTGTAGTGGACATTGCAGAGCAGGCTGCCGACGTCACCGGAGCCCGGATCCTCCTCATGCGCCGGATCGAGGAGTGGCGCGGATGCCCACCCGGTCAACGGCTCGAGATCTACCAGGTCGCACGCATCGGTGATCGCCCGCACGGAATAGGTCGCCGGTTCCGGTGCCGGGGCGGGCGCACTACCCTCACCGCGGCCGCCCACGACCGAGCCGATCGCCACGCCGATCACCAGCACCACCACCGCCACGCCGACGACACCGGCGACGATCAGCGCGGATGCGGTCCGGCATTCGAACCCGGCGGGGGCGGGTAGCTGGTGTGCGGGCCGCACCCGGAATCGATCGGCCGGGCCTGTTGCCACACAGTGGAATCGGCTTCGTCCGCCCGCTGCCGATCACCGAATCGCTGCCGATCATCGAATCCGCCCGGATAACCGGTCATACCCCGAAAACCCCCTCCGGTCTCGGACGGGCCTCCCCGGCCGGTCGTGGACTCCGGTGCCGATCCTAGCTTTCCGGTACCGCGACCGGATAAGGAAACAGCGCGCACGAGCCGTGGCCGCTCGGGAAACTTTCGATTCCGCGCCGACCGATTTCGCTGCGAGGCAGAGATTCCCGCTGGAGTCGATTCGGCACCGCCCGCCGGATCAGACTCTTCGAGCACGCGTCGATCGCACGCGTTCAGAGGCCGATCACAGCACGGAGTCCTGCATGACCGAGTCACTCATCCAATTGCCCACCGCTGGAGAACCAGTTGTCGACACCTTCGACCGGATGATCCGGTCCGGGCCCGTCGTGCCCTATGAACTCCCGGGCGGGGTGCGGGCCTGGATGGCGGTGAGCCACCGGGCCGTCGGTGAGATCCTCGCCGGTGACGGCACACTGTTCAGCAAGAGCGCGAAGAACTGCCCCGCGATGCGCGACGGTACCGTCCCGGCCGACTGGCCGCTGCGGGTGCTGACCGACGCCGAGCACCTGCTCAATATGGACGGTATCGACCATATGCGGATGCGCCGGGCCGTCGCCCGCGCCTTCACCCCGGTGCGGGTGGCCGGACTCGAGACCCGTATCCAGCAGCTGACCGACGATCTGATCGACCGGTTCGCCGGCCGGCCGGAAGTCGATCTGGTCGAGAACTTCACCATGCCCATACCCGTCAGCGTGATCTGCGAGATGTTCGGGGTACCGAATGCCGACCGGGAGAAATTCCGCGGTTGGACGACCACACTGATCTCGCACACCAGCACCGGCGAGCAGACCCGGGCCGCCATGGAGGCAATGGTCGGCTATCTGACCTGGCTGGTCGCGGACAAGGACAGCAATCCCGGTGACGACCTCACCTCGGACCTGGTGCAAGCCCAGACCGAGCACGGGATCACCGACGCCGAACTGGTCGAAATGCTGTGGATCATCATCGTGGCCGGCCACGAGACCACCATGCACCTGCTCAGCAACGCGGTGGTGGCCCTGCTCACCCATCCCGGGCAGCTGGCCGCGGCCAGGGCGGGAGACCGCTGGGCCGACGTCGTCGAAGAGACGTTGCGCTACCGGAACGCGGCCTGCGCGATGTTCAACCGGTATGCCCTGCGGGATGTGCGGATCGCCGGTGTCGATATTCCCCGAGGCGCGATTGTGGGCTGGTATGCGGGGGTCGGGCGGGACCCGCAGAAGTATTCGAATGCCGATACCTTCGATATCGATCGCGATGATATCGACCAGTTGGGCTTCGGCCGTGGCCCGCACTTCTGTCTGGGCGCGCATCTGGCCCGGCTGGAATCCCGGATCGCCCTGGCGACCTTGTTCGGCCGTTTCCCGGAAATGCGTCTCGCATGCGACCCGGCGGAGATCCGCTACGCGCCGCAGTTCATGTCCAACGGACCCCTGTGCGTGCCGGTACACCTCGCACCCGGCGACTGACCGGCGCGGCCCAACAGCGGGAAGCTGTCAGAATTCGGTCGGACGATCCCGAACGGATACGGCGGAAATGAGAATCGGACCGATAGTAGCCCCGCTATGCGGTATTCCCAGCTGACCATCACAAGCACAGCGGAATGGGCCGAGGTGAACGACCAATTCCTGACCGCTGACCGCCGCTACCGTGATCCGGCCGACTGGTGGGCCCGGATCACGGTCCAGGAATCCTCGGGTTACACCTTGCTGCGATCACATCAGCGCGGTGACCATCTGATGAGTCGCGGCCGTTCGCATATCCGGGACGGTCCCACCGACTACTGCTGGATGGTGTTACCGAGACGCGGCGAATGGCTCATCCAGCAGCCGGACCGGCTGACCAGGGTCACGGCACCACGAGGATT
>JABFXT010000421.1 GCA_013361595.1 Nocardia sp.
ACGGTATCGCTGCGTCGCTCCGCCGGTGTGGTGTCGAATGTGGTGCCGCTGCGGATCCGGTTCGAAACCGCCACCACGATCGAGGATGTCGTACGGGCGGTGGAGCGTCAGATCACCGGCGCGCTACGCCACCAGCGTTACCGGCACGACGATATCCGCCGCGACTGCGGCTACGACCGGGACACCCGCGGTTTCTTCGGGCCGATGATCAACATCATGTTGTTCAGCAGGCCGTTGCGTTTCGCCGAATGCGATGTGACGGTGCATGTCCTGGCGACCGGGCCGGTCGAGGATCTCTCGGTCAATCTGTACAACGGTGACGGCGGCCGGGTACATCTCGATTTCGAGGCCAACCCGCTGCTCTACAGCGAGAACGAGGTCGAGACCCACCACCGCAGGTTCCTGAACTTCCTGGACCGCTTCCTCACCACCGAGATGGGCACCGCTGTCCGGGAACTGCCCGTCCTCACCGACGCCGAACAACGGCAGGTGTTGCACACCTGGAACGATACGGCGACCGAGGTCGAATCCGGCACACTGGCCGGTATCTTCGACGCGCAGGTGCGCCGGAGCCCGGATACCGTGGCGCTGGAATTCGAAGGTACGTCGCTGACCTACGGCGAACTCGACGCCCGCGCGAACCGGCTGGCCAGGCTGCTGATCGAAGCGGGAGCCGGACCGGAACGTGTGGTCGGACTGTGCCTGCGGCGCAGCGCCGAACTGGTGGTCGCGATGTACGCCGTGGTCAAGACCGGGGCCGCCTATCTGCCGTTGGACCCCGAGCATCCGGTCGCGCGGCTGGAGCAGATCGTGGCCAGATCCCGCCCGGTCGCGCTCCTGGTGGCCGACCGGGACGGCCTCGAACTACCCGGCAACGCCGATCTCGTCCCGGTCGATACGGTCGACCTCGCCGGTTTCGCTCCGGAACCGGTCACCGATGCCGACCGGATCACGGCCCTGCGCGATGACCATCTCGCCTACCTGCTGTTCACCTCCGGGTCCACCGGTGCCCCGAAGGGGGTCGGTATCACCCACGCGGCCATCGTGAACCGGCTGCGCTGGATGCAGCACGAATACCCGCTCGACCGGACCGACGCCGTACTGCAGAAGACCCCGGCGACCTTCGATGTCTCGGTCTGGGAGTTCTTCTGGCCACTGCAGACCGGCGCCCGGCTGGTCGTCGCCCGCCCGGACGGGCATCGCGATCCGGCCTACCTGGCCGGGGTGATCCGTGAGCGGGGCATCACCACAGCGCATTTCGTCCCCTCCATGCTGTCGGTGTTCGTCACCGATACCGAGGTCGGCGACTGCGTCTCGTTGCGCCGGGTGTTCTGCAGCGGCGAGGCACTGCCCCCGGCGACCGTGCGCGATTTCCACACCGCGCTACCTGGTCCGCAACTGCACAATCTGTACGGCCCCACCGAGGCGGCGGTGGACGTCACCTCCTGGCACTGCCCGGCCGAAGCCGAGGTGGTCCCGATCGGCTCCCCGGTGTGGAACACCCGGACCTACGTCCTCGACGCGGCCCTGCGCCCGGTCGCGCCCGGCGCGGTGGGTGAGCTGTACCTGTCCGGTGTGCAACTGGCCCGCGGTTATCTCGGGCAGGCACCGTTGACCGCCGAACGGTTCGTCGCCGATCCGTTCACGCCCGGCGCTCGGATGTATCGCACCGGCGATCTGGCGCGCTGGCGGCTGGATGTCGCCGACAGCGGCCGCGGCGTCCTGGAGTATCTGGGGCGTACCGATTTCCAGGTCAAGATCCGCGGTCTGCGGATCGAACTCGGTGAGATCGAATCCGCCCTGCTGGCCGATACCCGCGTCGCGCGCGCTGTCTGCGTCGCCCACCGGGCCGCCGCCGGCGACCAGCTGGCCGCCTATGTGGTGGTTCGCGGTGACACCGACCTCGACCCGGCGGAGATCCGGGCCGGTCTGGCCCGTTCGCTGCCGGGCTATATGGTCCCCGCCACGGTGACCGTGCTCGACGAGCTGCCGCTCAACAGCAACGGCAAGATCGACCGGGCCGCGCTTCCGGCCCCCGGCCCCACCGTCCGGCGCGGCCGCACCGCGCCGCGCAACGAAGTGGAAGAAGCGCTGGCCACGATATTCGCCGAACTCCTGAACGTGCCGGAGGTCGGTATCGACGACGGATTCTTCGAACTGGGCGGGAATTCGCTGGTGGCCGCCCGCGCGGTGGCCCGGATAAACACCGCACTCGGGACCGCGCTGACGATCCGCGATCTGTTCGAGGCCGGCACCATCGCCGAGCTGACCGACCGGTTCCCGGTACACGAGCTGGACCTCGCCTCACCGCAGCTGGTCCCGATGACCAGGCCCGACCGGATTCCGCTGTCCCCGGCCCAGCAGCGGCTGTGGATCCTCAACCGTTTCGCCGAGCACGCGGCCGCCTACAATATGCCGCTCGCGGTACAACTGGACGGCAATCTCGATATCGAGGCATTGCGGGCCGGGTTGCTGGACGTCCTGGACCGGCACGAGAGTCTGCGCACCACCTTCCCCGACTCCGGTGAAGGGCCGTACCAGCGGATCCATCCGGCCGCCGAGGCCGGTCGGGCGCTGGAGGTGATCGACGCGTCCGGGGTCGACATCACCGGCCCGGCCACCGAATTCGTTTCCCGTCCGTTCGATCTGCGCACCGAGTTCCCGGTCCGGGTGGCCCTGTACGCCACCGATACGGACTGCCACGTACTCGTGCTGGTGCTCCACCACATCTGCGGTGACGGCTGGTCGGTCGCACCGCTGGTCCGGGATCTGACCGCCGCGGTCGAGGCGCGGGCGGCCGGGCGCGCGCCGCAGTGGACGCCCCTGCCGGTGCAGTACGCCGATTTCGCGCTGTGGCAGCGGGAACTGCTCGGTGAGGAATCCGATCCCGGGAGTGCGCTGAGCCGGCAGGTGACCCACTGGCGGGCCGAGCTCGCCGGCCTGCCCGATCAACTCGACCTCCCGCTGGACCGGCCCCGACCGGTCCGCCGCTCCACCGGGGGTGGCCGCGTCTCGTTCACCATCCCGGCCGGAACCCGGCGTGCGGCAGCGGAACTGGCCGCCGCTCGCGGGGCCAGCATGTTCATGGTGGTGCACGCGGCGCTGGCCACTCTGCTGGCCCGGATCTGCGGCAGCACCGATATCGTGATCGGCACCCCTATCGCGGGCCGTACCGATCCGGCGCTCGACGAATTGGTCGGGATGTTCGTCAACACCCTGGTCCTGCGCACCGAGGTCGATCCCGGTGCCGATTTCGACCGGATGCTCGATATCGTCCGGGAGACCGATCTCAACGCGTTCGCCAATGCCGATGTGCCGTTCGAGCGGCTGGTCGAGGTGGTGAACCCGGAACGTTCCGGGGCGCGTCATCCGCTCTTCCAGGTGATGCTCTCCTACGACAACGCCGGTGAACTGGAACT
This sequence comes from Nocardia sp., assembly GCA_013361595.1. Taxonomy (GTDB): domain Bacteria; phylum Actinomycetota; class Actinomycetes; order Mycobacteriales; family Mycobacteriaceae; genus Nocardia. Next base: position 3,420 of record JABFXT010000421.1, read on the forward strand.
GGCGCTACCCGGGGTGCGCACCGAGATCCTGCCGCTCGACGGTGCCATCGCGAAATTCGATCTCCAGCTCGAAGTGCACGACGACAACTCCGGCGGTGAACTGCACGCCGAGATCGGTTATGCGACAGACGTTTTCGACGAGCGCACGGTCGGCGCGATCGCGCGCCGATTCGTCGCGGTCCTGGACGCGGCGGTCGGTGATCCGCGGCGGCCCGTCGGCGATATCGAGGTACTGGAGCGCCGGGAACGCGGCAATCTCGTCCCGCTCGCCGGTGGCCCCGCTGAACCTCCGGTTCTGCTGGCCGATCTGTTCGGCCGATCCGCGGTCCGCGACCCCGACGGGGTCGCGGTTCGCTGCCGGGGGATCGACACCACGTACCGGGAGCTGGACGAACGCGCCAACCAGGTCGCACGGCTGCTGATCGAGCAGGGCGCCGGGCCCGAGACGGTTGTCGCGCTGGCATTTCCACGTGGTCTGGACGCGCTGACCGCGGTCTGGGCGGTCGCCAAGACCGGTGCCGCCTATGTACCGGTCGACCCCGGCTACCCGCCGGAGCGGATCGCCCATATGCTCACCGATTCGGGCGCCCGTCTCGCGGTCACCGGCCCGGACCAGGTTCCCGCGCTGGCCGCGGTGCCCGGCGTCGTCGAGTCGTGGCTGGTCTTCGGTACCCCGGAATTCGAGAAAGACTGTGCGGCAGTGTCCTCGGCGCCCGTCACCGACGCCGATCGGATCGCCCCGCTGCGTACCGCGCATCCGGCGTACCTGATCTACACCTCCGGCTCGACCGGCACGCCGAAAGCCGTGGTCGTCACCCACGGCGGACTTGCCTCGTTCGCCGCCGAACAGTGCTACCTGTTCGGCGTCACCCCGGATTCGCGCACCCTGCACTTCTCCTCGCCGAGTTTCGACGCCTCGGTCCTCGAACTGCTGCTCGGTTTCGCCTGTGGCGCGACCGTGGTGGTGGCGCCGCCGGATATCTACGGTGGTGGGGAACTGGCCGATCTGTTGCGCACCGAGGCCGTCACCCACGCGTTCGTCACGCCCGCCGCGCTCGCCACGGTCGACCCGGCAGGACTCGACCAGCTGCGTGCCGTCATGGTCGGCGGTGAGGCGTGCAGTCCCGAACTCGTGGCGACCTGGGCCGACCGGTACCGCATGCACAATATGTACGGTCCGTCCGAGGCGACGGTGGCCGCGACCATATCCGGGCCCATGCGCCCCGGCCGCCCGGTCCCACTGGGTCATCCGGTGCGCGGGATGCGGTTGTTGCTGCTGGATTCGCGGTTGCGGCCGGTACCGCCCGGCACCCCGGGCGAGCTGTATGTCTCCGGGCTCGGCGTGGCCCGCGGCTATCTGGGCCGGTATGCCCTGACAGCGGCGCGTTTCGTGCCCAACCCGCACGGACGCCGCGGTGAGCGGATGTATCGCACCGGCGATCTGGTGGTGGCCGACCGGTCCGGCCGGCTCCGGTTCCTCGGTCGCGCCGACGATCAGGTGAAACTCCGCGGCTTCCGGATCGAACTGTCCGAGATCGACCATGTGCTGCGCGGCCATCCCGGGGTCCGCTCCGCCCTGACCGTCGTACACACCGACGCGTACGCCCGGCAGCGGCTGGCCGCCTATATCGTCGCCGACGCCGGGCTGGACCCCGCCGCCGTCCGGGCGGCGGTACGCGGGCAGTTGCCCGGCTATATGGTTCCCGACGCCGTCACTGTGCTGCCGGAGTTCCCGACGGCACCGTCGGGCAAGCTCGACCGCCGGGCACTGCCCGAACCGGTCTTCCTGAACGCGGTCGCCACGTCGCGCGCCCCCGCCACCGAGGCCGAACGCCGGGTGGCCGAGGTCTTCACCGAGGTACTGGGATGCGAGGTCACCGGTGCCGAGGACGGATTCTTCGATCTGGGTGGTAACTCGCTGCTGGCGACCCGGCTGGTGGGCGCGCTCTACGAGCGGTTCGGGGTGGACCTGCCGGTGCGCACCGTATTCGAGGCCCCGACCGTCGCCACGCTGACCGAACAGCTGCTGCGCACACCGGCCACCACCCGGGTTCCGCTGACCGCCTACGATCCCCGGCCGCAGCGGTTGCCACTGTCGCTGCCGCAGCAGCGGCTGTGGTTCCTGAACCGGTTCGCACCCGAGTCCAGTGCGTACAACATCGCCTTCGTACTCGATATCGAGGGCACACTGGATGTGCCGGCGCTCCGGGCGGCACTCGGCGATATCGTCGAGCGGCACGAGGTGCTGCGCACCGTCTTCCCCGATGACGGTGCCGGCGCCCACCAGCGGATCCTCCCGGCCGCGTGGGCACTGCCCGCGCTGGAATTGCGGGATACCGATCCGGCCGGCGCCGAGGCGGTACTCCGGGAATCGGCCACCGCCGGGTTCGATCTCACCGCGGGGACACCACTGCGGGCGACGCTGTTGCGCACCGGCGCCGACCGGTATCGGCTCGGAGTGATCGTGCACCATATCGCCGCCGACGGCTGGTCGCTGGCCCCACTGACCCGTGACCTCGCCCTGGCCTATCAGGCCCGGCTCACCGGTGCGGACCCACAGTGGCCGCCACTGCCGGTGCAGTACGCCGATTTCGGGCTCTGGCAGCGTGAACATCTCGGTGATCAGAACGACGCGGACAGTCTCGCGGCGCGTCAGCTCGGGTACTGGCGCGAACAGCTGGCGGGTCTGCCCGACGAACTGCCGCTGCCCTACGACCGGGCCCGTCCCACCGAACCCGAGCACACGGCCGGGTCGGTGCGCCGCGTTGTCCCGGAACCGGTGCGTCGCGCCCTCGCCGAGGTCGCTCGCGGCCAGGGCATGAGCTCGTTCATGCTGCTGCGTTCGGCGCTCGCGGTGCTGTTGCGTTCGGTCACCGGTGGCCGCGATATCGCCATCGGCACCCCGGTCGCCGGGCGGACCGATCGCCGGCTCGACGAGCTGGTCGGAATGTTCGTCAACACGCTCGTCCTGCGTTCGGCGGTCGACCCCGCCGCATCGTTCATCGAACTGCTGCGCAACGACCGGGACACCGAACTGGCCGCGCTCGCGCATGCCGATATTCCGTTCGAGCAGGTGGTGGGCGCGCTCGGACACGATCCCCGCGCCACCGGCCGCCACCCGCTGTTCCAGGTCGCGCTCACCGTGCAGGACACCCCGGTGCCCACCCTGGAACTGCCCGGGCTGTCGGTGGACGCGGCTGCGCTCGATATCGCCCGCGCGAAATTCGATCTGGAGCTGCGGGCCGGTGATATCGGCGACGGTGAACTCGAATTCGTCTACGCCGACGAGCTGTTCGACGCGGCGACGGTGGAGATCCTGGCGGATCGGTTCGTCCGGGTGCTCAGCGCGATCGCCGCGCGCCCCACGGTCGCGGTGGGGGATATCGACACCCGTACCACCACCGAACGCGAGATGCTGTGCCCGGCATACGGTCCCGTCCCCGGGGTGCCCCGCACCCTGGGCGCCCTGTTCGGCGCGACCGCGCTCGCCCACGGCCCGCGTCCGGCACTGTACGAGGACGATACGGTGCTCACCTACGCCGAACTCGACCGCCGCGCGAACCGGTTGGCGCGGGCACTGATCCGGCGCGGCCTGGGTACCGGTGACAAGGTCGCGCTGGGGCTCACCCGGTCGGCGGATTCGGTGACGGCCGTGCTCGCCATCGCCAAATCCGGTGCCGCGTTCGTCCCGGTGGACCCGAACTATCCGGCCGAGCGGGTCACCCACATGCTCGCCGACTCCGGGTGTTCGGTCGGGATCACCCTGACCGGCCACGCCGAGCGGTTGCGTGCGGCGGGCGGGGCGGGGATCGACTGGATGCTTCTGGACTCGCCGGCCGGCCGGAGCGAAATCGGCGGTGAGACGGCGGGTCCGGTGACCGATCTGGATCGGATACGCCCGGTCCGGGTCGGCGATCCGGCCTATCTCATCTACACGTCCGGTTCCACCGGAAAACCCAAGGGCGTCACGGCGACCCACGGTTCACTCGCCGATCTAGCCGACGAGTTCCGGGACCGGCTCGCGGTGAACCCCGCCGCCCGGATCCTGCACTTCTCGTCGCCGAGTTTCGACGCGGCGGTCCTGGACCTGTTGCTCGCGATCGGCGCCGGTGCCGCCATGGTGATCGTGCCGCCGGAAGTCTACGGCGGTGACGAACTGGCCGAACTCATGACCCGCGCCGAGGTCACCCACACCTTCATCACACCGGCCGCGCTCGCCACCATCGACCACGAGCGCTGGCCGTTGCCCGCGCTGCGGGGTCTGATGGTGGGCGGTGAACATCTGGGCCCGGAACTGGTCGCGCGGTGGGCGCCCGGTCGCCGCATGTTCAACGGATACGGACCCACCGAGACCACCGTGGTCGTCTCGGTGACCCCGGTCGCCGTGGACCGCCCGGCCGAATTGGGCGGACTGATCCGCGGAACCCGTGCCCTGGTCCTCGACGAACGGTTGCGTCCGGTACCCACGGGTGTGCCCGGCGAGCTCTATCTGGCCGGTCCCGGACTGGCGCGCGGCTACCACGAGCGGTTCGGGCTGACCGCCGCCCGGTTCGTCGCCGACCCGTACGGGCCGGCCGGTGCCCGGCTCTACCGCACCGGCGATGTCGTGCGTTGGACCCCGGCGGGCGGCCTGCGCTACCTGGGTCGCAGCGACAACCAGGTGAAGATGCGCGGTTTCCGGATCGAACTGGGCGAGATCGCCGGTGCGCTCACCGCGCATCCGGCGGTGCATTTCGCCCATGTCGCGGTGCGCAGGATCGGCGATTCGGATCGGCTGGTCGCCTATGTGCATCCGGTCGATCCCACGCACCGGCCCGAGCCCGAGGAATTGCGTGATCATCTGAACCGGCGCCTGCCCCGGCATATGGTCCCGGCCGCGTTCGCGCTGCTCGACGAGATTCCGCTGACCCCGGTCGGCAAACTGGATATCGCCGCGCTGCCCGAGCCCCGGGCACTGCTCACGACCGCACGGGGCCGCGCGCTCGGTTCGGATACCGAACGTCGGGTCGCGGCGATCATGGGCGATCTGGTGGGCACGGCGATCACCGACGCGGACGAGAGCTTCTTCGATATCGGCGGCAACTCGCTGCTGGCCACCCAGCTGGTGGGCCGGCTCGATGCCGCGACCGGAGTCCGGCTGCCGGTGCGCGCGGTATTCGCCGCCCCGACGGTCGCCGAACTCGCGGCCCGTCTGGACGGGGAAACCGCCGGCACCGGCGCTGCTCTGGTACGCCGGGAACGGCCGGCGCGGATCCCGCTGTCGGCTGCCCAACAGCGACTGTGGTTCCTCAACCGCTACGGCGGTGCGGACGGCGGCGCGTACAACATTCCGGTCGTCCTGCGGTTGCGCGGTCCGCTCGACCACGCGGCACTGCGCCGGGCGCTGCACCTGTTGCAGGAACAGCACGAAACCCTGCGCACGGTGTTCCCCGAAATCGACGGTGAACCGGCCCAGGTGGTCCTCGACCCGCCCGAAGCCGCCGTGACGGTGGGAGCCCCGGTTGCCGGCGTCGCGGATCACGGCGCCGCGATCGAACGGTTCATCGCTCCCGGGTTCGATCTCTCCGCCGAAATACCCCTGCGGGCGGCGATTTTCGTGGTGGCACCGGATGAGCACATCCTCGTCCTCGTCGTGCATCACATCGCGATGGACGGCTGGTCGCTGGAACCGCTCGCGGCCGATGTGGCCGCGGCCTATCGGGCGATCCGGCTCGGCGCCGACCCGCGGGCCGATCCCGAGCAACTCCAGTACGTCGACTACACACTGTGGCAACAGGAGATGCTCGGTGACGAGGCCGACCCGGCCGCCCCGATCCGCCGTCAGCTCGACTACTGGCGTACCCGGCTGGAGGGATTGCCCGAACTGCTCGCGGTGCCCGCCGACCGCCCGCGCCCGCCGGTGCCGTCCTATCGCGGCGGCACGGTGGAACAGTGGGTCGGCGCCGGGGTGCACCGGGAACTGCGTGAGCTGGCCGCGCGCCACAATGTGAGCCTGTTCATGGTGCTGCACGCCGCGCTGGCGGTGCTGCTGCACCGGGTGACCGGCGTGGGCGATATCGCCGTCGGCACCCCGGTCGCCGGACGCGGCCGGCCCGAGCTCGACCGGATGATCGGCATGTTCGTCAACACGCTGGTGCTGCGGACCCCGGTGGCCCACGACGCTCGTTTCACCGAACTGCTCGATACGGTGCGCGATACCGACCTCGATGCGTTCGGTCACGCGGATCTGCCGTTCGAACGGCTGGTCGAGGTCCTCAACCCGGTGCGTTCGCAGGCGCATCATCCGCTGTTCCAGGTGATGCTCTCGGTTCGCGACGAACCGGTGCGGGCACTGGAACTGCCGGGGCTGAGTATCGAGGCGATGGATATCGACGCGGGTATCGCCAAATTCGATCTCCAGTTCACCCTCACCGAATCCCGGACCGCCGATCGCTCGCCGGACGGAATCAGTGTGGCCGTGAACTACAGCGGGGACCTGTTCGACGAACCGACCGCGGCCCGGCTCAACCGGCGCCTCATCCGGTTGCTCACCGCGATCGCCGCCGACCCGGCCGTGGTCGTCGGTGATCTGGAACTGCTGGAACCCGAGGAATGGTCGGCGCTGGCGCCGCTGCGCCGGGCCGACCCCGACCAGCCGTGCACCCTGGCCGAGGTCTTCGCCGCGGCGGTGGATACCGACCGGCAGGCCGTGGCGCTGGCGGGTGCGGGGGTGGAGGTCACCTACGACGCGCTCGATCGCTGGAGCAATCGGCTGGCGCGAGTCCTGGTCGGCTACGGAGTCGGGCCGGAAACGCTGGTGGCACTGGGTATTCCGCGGACCGTCGAATCGGTGGCCACGGTATTGGCGGTCACCAAGACCGGCGCCGCGTTCGTGCCGGTCGATCCCGGCTACCCGGCCGCCCGGATCACCCATATGCTCTCCGATTCCGGCGCCGCGCTGGGGCTCACGCTGGCCGAATATCGTGATCGACTGCCGGACGGGGTCCGCTGGCTGGCGCTCGACGACGCCGAGATCCGCGAGCAGGTGCTGCGGGCATCCAGCGCGCCGATCGGCGACGTGGACCGGATCGCTCCGCTGCGGATGGACAATCCGGCCTACGTGATCTACACCTCCGGTTCGACCGGAACGCCCAAGGGTGTGGTGGTCACCCATCGCGGGTTGTCCAATTTCGCGGCCGAGACGGCACAGCGGTTCGATGTCCGGCCGGGCAGCCGGATCCTGCATTTCGCGACTCCCAGTTTCGACGCGGCCATGCTGGACCTGCTGTTCGCGCTCGGCGGTGCGGCCACCCTGGTGCTCACCCCGCCGGGCGTGGTCGGCGGCGCGGACCTGGCCCGGGTGCTCATCGCGGAACGGATCACGCACGCCTTCATCACCACGGCCGCGCTCGCCACCGTGGATCCGGAGGGCATCACCGATTTCCGGCACGTCCTGGTCGGTGGTGAGGCGCTGCCCGCCGAGGTCGTCGCGCGCTGGGCACCGGGGCGGAATCTGCACAATGTCTACGGCCCCACCGAGACCACCATCGTCACCGTGATGTCGCCGCCGCTGGTACCGGGCGGACCGATTCCGATCGGTGAACCGATCCGTGGGGTCGCGGCCATGGTGCTCGACGCCCGGCTGCGCCCGGCGCCGCTGGGCGTCACCGGCGAGTTGTACCTGGCCGGTGGGGCTCTCGCCCGCGGGTACCACGACCGTCCGGGCCTCACCGCCCAGCGGTTCGTGGCCAATCCGTACGGGAAACCGGGGGAGCGGATGTACCGCACCGGCGATCTGGTGCGTATCCGTACCGCCGCGAACGGCGGTCCCGGCGATATCGAATATGTCGGCCGGACCGACCATCAGGTGAAGATCCGCGGTTTCCGGATCGAACTGGGCGAGATCGACGCGGCGCTGAGCCGGCATCCGGCGGTCGAGTTCTCCTACACCGCCGGGCATCGTACGGCCGCGGGCGCCACCGCCCTGGTGTCGTATGTGAAGGCCGGATCGGTCACCACGGCGGCCGAACTGACCGCGCATGTGTCCGAACTGGTGCCCAACTACATGGTTCCGCAGTCGATCATGCTGATCGACCGGCTGCCGCTGACCCCGGTGGGCAAACTCGACCGGGCCGCACTGCCCGAGCCGGTGTTCGCCACCGCCGAGGGATACCGGGCACCGGAAGGACCGGTGGAGGCCGCGCTGTGCGAGATCTTCGCCGAGGTGCTCGAGGTCGAACGGGTGGGCGCCGGGGACGGATTCTTCGAACTGGGTGGTAATTCGCTGCTCGCCACGAAGGTGGTCGCCCGGGCCCGGGAAGCCGGATACGAACTGCCGATGCAACTGTTGTTCGGCGAATCCACGCCGGCGGCGCTGGCCGCGCGGCTGGGCGACGGTACCGCCGCCGATGCCATGGCGATGGCACTCGCGCCACTGCTGCCGTTGCGCCCGGACACCGGCACCGGCCGGCCCCCGCTGTTCTGCGTGCATCCGGCGATCGGCCTGGCCTGGTGCTATGCCGGGCTGCTCGCCGAACTTCCCGCAGATCAGCCGGTCTACGGCCTGCAGGCGCCGCAGGCGAGCGGGAAACCCGGATTCGATTCCATCGGTGCGGCGGCCGAGCAATACATCACCCATATCCGGACCGTGCAACCGCACGGGCCCTATCAGCTGCTCGGTTGGTCGCTGGGTGGTCTGATCGCCCATGAGATCGCCGTGCGGTTGCAGGCGGCCGGCGAGGAGGTCGCGCTGCTCGGCATGCTCGACAGCTACCGGCTCTCCGACGAACTGGCCGCCGACGCCGTGCCCACCGTCGCCGAGATCCTGGGCGAATTCGGTGGCGATCTCGTCGCCGACGGAGCCGAACCGACCCTGGCCGAGGCCGCCGAACTGCTGCGGTCCCGGCCGGGACCGTTCGCGGCGCTCACCCTGGAGCATCTGGAGCGCCTGTACGCAGGTTATGCCGACGGCACGGTCCAGGCCAACGGGTTCGGTCCGGGAGTGTTCGACGGTGACCTGCTGTTCTTCACCGCCGCGACCGACCCGGTGAACCTCGCCGCCGCGGACCGCGAACCCGGAGCCTGGCGGGCCTTCGTCACCGGCACGGTGCGCCCGCACGCTGTCGCCTGCACCCACGCGGAGATGACGACCCCGGAATCGCTGGCAGTGATCGGTCCGGTGCTCCGGGCGCATCTCGGTGACCGGAAGCCGGCGGCGCACACACGATCACAGCCCGATGTCGAAACGAAGGAGAACGCTCAGTGAAGCCCGCGGTGCAGATCACCGGTCTGGTGAAGAACTACGGCCGGGTCCGCGTTTTGGACGAGGTCGATCTCGAAATTCCCGAAGGTACGGTGATGGGGCTGCTCGGCCCCAACGGCGCGGGTAAGACCACCGCCGTCCGGATCGTCACCACCCTGCTGCGGCCCAACGCCGGATCCGTCCACGTCGCGAATGTCGACGTCCTGCACGACCCGGCGGCGGCACGCAAACTCATCGGCCTGTCCGGTCAGTACGCGGCGGTGGACGCCAATCTCACCGGCTACGAGAATCTGCGGATGGTCGCGCGGCTCTACGGGATGTCGCGTGAGCGCGCCGTCGCCCGGGCTCGGGAACTGCTCGGCGAATTCGGGCTCGAGGACGCCGCGGACCGCCGGGCCGGAACCTACTCCGGCGGCATGACCCGGCGTCTCGATCTGGCCGGTGCCCTGGTCGCGCGGCCGCCCGTGGTGGTGCTGGACGAACCGACCACCGGGCTGGACCCGCGCGCCCGCAACGATATGTGGCGGGTGATCGGCGAACTCGTCCGGGACGGCACCACGGTTCTGCTGACCACCCAGTACCTCGAGGAAGCCGATCGGCTCGCCGATCAGATCACGGTGATCGACAAGGGCCGGGTCATCGCCCGCGGTTCCGCGGACGAACTCAAATCCTCGATCGGCGGCGACCGGCTCACCGTCACTTTGAGCCCCGGCCAGGACCCGGCGCCCGCCTTGCGGGTCCTCGCCGAGATCGGCATCGGTGAACCCGCGCACGAGGCGAGTGCCGGCGAAGTATCGGTGGTGGTGGCCGACGGTTCCCGCACCATGGTTCAAGCGCTGCGCCGGCTCGATGACGCAGATGTGAATGTCGTCGACGCCCGGGTACACCGGCCCAGCCTCGACGACGTCTTCCTGTCCATCACCGGCTCGCCGGCGCTGCCGGACGCCGAGCCGGAAACCAGTGACGTACCCGAGGAGATCATGTCGTGAGCACCGCAGAAGTCGCGGTCGAATCCGAAACCACCAGCCCGACCGATGAGACGGAGGCGGACCTGTCACACGCGACCGGCTCCCACCGGATTCCGAAGTCCAGCGAACCCCGATTCCGGTTCTTCCGGGACAGCGCGATCGTGGCGCACCGCAATCTGCTCACCATCATGCGAGTGCCGACACTGCTGGTCACGGCCACGGTGCAGCCGCTGATGTTCGTCTTCCTGTTCGCCTATGTTTTCGGTGCCTCACTGGGCGGTGGCGAGTACCGGGAGTTCCTCATCGCCGGGATCATGGCCCAGACCGTCGCGTTCAGTGCCGCGTTCACCACCGTCGGACTCGCCGGTGATCTGGAGAAGGGCATCATCGACCGGATGCGTTCGCTGCCCATGTCGCGGCTGGCGGTGCTGATGGGGCGCACGCTGTCGGATCTGGTGGTGAGCATGGTCAGCCTGCTGGTGATGACAGTGTGCGGGTACATCGTCGGCTGGAGTATCAACGGAAGTCTGGCCGATGCCGTACTCGCCTACGGGGTGATCCTGCTGTTCGCGTTCGCCATGTCGTGGGTCGGTGCGCTCACCGGCCTGCTCGCCCCGAACGTCGAGGTCGCCCAGAGCGCCGGACTGATCTGGTTGTTCCCGTTGTCGTTCATCTCGTCCGCGTTCATCTCGGCCCAGACCCTGCCCGGTCCGCTGGCCACCATCGCCGAATGGAATCCGATCACCGCGGTCGCGGCGACCGGCCGGAAACTGTTCGACAACAGCGCGCCGCCGACCTTTCTCCCGGCGACCGGCTGGCCGGCCGTGCACTGCGTCGAATACGCGGTCATCTGCTCGGGGGTGATTCTGCTGATCGCCATGCCGTTGGCGCTGCTGCAGTACCGCCGGGTGGCCAGTCACTGAGCTCGGCCACGACGAAAGGCCGTGCCCGCCGGATCTCCGGCGGGCACGGCCTTTCGTTCTGTGTGCGAACTATCCGGACGCTCAGCCCCGGCGACGGGTCTTGAGCAGTTCCAGCCGCTCCTTCAGCAATTCCTCGAGTTCCTCTTTGCTCCGCCGCTCCAGCAGCATGTCCCAATGTGTACGCGGCGGCTTCACCTTCTTCGCCTCCTGCGTGGTGCCTTCGATCAGCACGCCCTCCTGGCCGTTTCGGCACAACCAGGTCGGCGGGATCTCGGCGTCGTCGGCGAACGGGACGTCGAACTCTTCACCATTGTCGGTCCGGTACCGGGCGATCCGGCGGGGTGCCAGATCATGGTCGCGGTCGGTTTCGTAGCTCACCGCTCCGAGCCGGCTGCCCCGGAGTACGCGATCTGCCATCTGTACAGGTCCTCTCTGTGTTGTCGGCGCGTTGCCGCGCGCGGGCTCGCAGTTCCCGGCCGTCGGCTCCGATGATCCGGAGCGGAAACACCTGTGGTGTATCCACTGCGCGGGCACCGGAACCCGTACCGGGCGCGAACCGGTGGGTTGACCCCTGTGGTTCTGCTACCGCTTCCTCGTGGGTCGCGTTTCGCCGGCCGTTGTCGTCCGCCGACCGTTCGGGTCACATGCGCGGGCCGTTCGCTGTGCCACGAATCGTGGATTCGTGCCGGTCCAGGCCGTGCGCCCTGTTCTTGTCAACGTTCGTGAGGGTCTTTCCGTTCCCAGTTCGGGAGAGCCTTGTAATTGTACGGGGTTCCGCGAACGGGGTTGCGCGGTGTGCGGTGTGTGCTGCTGCGAGAGTGCCTATTAGGGTGTCGGGTCATGTCGCGCCGGTTGGAGTCGTGCCTGTGGTGTGGTCGGGAGATAGTGGATGCGGAGGCAGGGCGGCGGCGCCGCTACTGCCGCCAATCCTGCCGTCAGCGTGCCTATGAGCACCGCAACAATGTGAAGGGCACTGGGATCCCCGCCGAGTCGGTCGTCCTCAGTGCCGCCGAGGCCACCGCGCTGGCCGACCGCTGGTTCGCCGCGCGTTGCGCCGCCGAGGATGTGGCCACGGCGGTGGACGAGGGGGCCGGGCGAGATGAGCTCGCCCGGCTCAGCGCGGTTCTGCTCGAACTCGCCCGGGACGCGGAACGGTTGCGCTGACCTGGGCCGAATCGTGCTGTAGGACCGGTTGCGAGGCCGGCCCGGGCGCCGGCACCGGGGTGGACCGCAGGATCGCGGTGGTGAAACCCGTGACCAGTACACCCAGGCCGAGCACCGTGAGCAGGGTGGCGGTATCGGGGTGGACGAGCGACTGGCCGCGCATCGCCTGCCAGAACGTGATCGCCTGCAACCCACCCCAGCCGAGGATTACCACCCCGATCAGCCGGCTGCGGGTACGGGCCGGGCGCAGCCGGGGGTAGCGCGCCGCGCACCATATCAGGAGCACCACCGCGGCCAAAACCACCTGGATTCCGTGCAGACCGACGAAATGCGGGATGCGCAGATCCCCGCCCACGGTGCTCCAGTGGGTGATCGGCATACCCGCGACGGCGTCGGGTGCGCCGATGTCCTGTCGGGTTCCGGCGTCGACGACGGTGTGCCCGGCGGCCAGTTCGACCAGGCGGCCGTCCGCGGTGCGGGTGAGCTGGGTGCCGGTGAATCCCATGAGGTAGCCCAGCGCCATCGAGACCACCGCCATGGCCAGTCCGCCGCGAATGGCCCAGACCGTCGGCCGATCCGCGCCCGGACGTATCGAAACGATCACGGCGATCAACAGATTCGCGAGGAACAGTCCCGGCACGCCGGAGGCGAACACCTTCTGCCCGATCTCGTTGACCG
>JABFXT010000079.1 GCA_013361595.1 Nocardia sp.
GTGCGGCCCGGAGCCCCCGGCGGGTTGTCCGACCGGAAACGGGCCGGGGAAGGTGGGTTGACGCCTGTCCGCGCCGAGGTCACACCGGAGTGCCCGCCGGATCAGTAGGATCGGCTCCCGTGGTCGAGTATCTGCCCCCGCCACGAATATTGCTGACCGGCCTGACCATGGTCGAGTCGGCCAGGTGGCACGACGGCCGGTTGTGGTTCGCCCACTGGGGTGCGGGGGAGGTACTCGCCGTCGATGTGGAGGGCCGGGTCGAGAAGATGGCGGACGGCCCGCGCATGATGGGCTGGGCCGTCGACTGGTTGCCCGACGGCCGTCTGATCACCACCGGGCCGACGGTCACCCGGCACGAATCCCACGGTCAGTCGGTCGTGCATCGCGCGCGGGGCGGTAACGAGATCGTGATCGATCCGCACGGGCATATGTACGTCGACGGCTTCGATTTCGATTTCCTCGGCGGTGGCGCCCCGGAGCCGGGCTGGATCGACCTGGTCGCGCCCGACGGATCCTCGCGCCGAGTCGCCGGTGACCTCGAATTCCCCAACGGAATGGTCGTGACGCCGGACGGGGCCACGCTGGTCGTGGCCGAATCGTTCGCCGGCCGGCTCACGGCTTTCGATATCGGCGACGACGGCTCGCTCACCGGGCGCCGGGTGTGGGCCCGCGGCCTGGGACCGGACGGTATCTGTATCGATTCGGAATCGGGTATCTGGGCGCAGACCGCCGACACCGCCGCGCATTCGGATGATCCGCGGGCTCCCGCCGGGGCGTGTGTCCGCGTGCTGGAGGGCGGCGAGATCACCCACCGCGTCGAGACCGAACTCGCGTGCTTCGCCTGCGCGCTGGGTGGTCCCGGCGGCCGGACCCTGTTCCTGCTCTGCAACGAGTTCGAGGGGGTGGACCGGATGGCGGCGGTGCAGGCGCGCCGGTCGGCGACGATCTATGTGACAGAAGCACCGGTCCGGGGGGCCGGATCGGACCGGCGGTGATCGTCGCCGCCGCGATCCGCGACGGTGGCGGGGCGGCCCGGCAGCCGATCCGGCCGATGCCGGGGCGCGGGCGGCCGACCCGGCGTAACGCGGTGCTCCCGTGTGCGATCTCCCCGGTATGGAATTCATCCTGGTCGCACTCGCGGTGGCTTATATCGCGGTCACCGATTTTCTCGGCGTAGTCGCGCAGGCCCTGGGCTCGGCCGGCCGGTAGCTCCGGACCGCTGTATCAGCGCTGCGCGCTCTCCACGACCCAGGCCGCGATCTGGGCGCGTGAGGTGAACCCGAGCTTGGTGAGGATGTTCTCCACATGGCCCTGGGCGGTGCGCTGCGAGATCACCAGTTTGGTCGCGATCTGCTTGTTGCTGAGCCCCCGGGCGACCAGGTCGGCGACCTGACGCTCCCGCTTGGTGAGCTTCGGTGCCCGGTCGGCGGCCGCACCGCTCACCGCGCCGACCGACTCACCGAGCGCGTAGGCGACGGCGGCGTCCATGCCCATGGTCCGCCCTTGTTGGTGGGCCGCGTCGTATCGGCGGTCGCCCAGGGCCGCGCGGGCGTCACGTTCGCATTCTTCGTGGAACCCCGCCATATTGTGGAAGACGGTCGTCACCCGCGCACCGGCCGGCCACATTCCCTGCGCGGCGCCCATCAGGATCGCGGCGCGTTCGGCTTCCGCGCGCATATCGACGATCCACGCCAGCCCTTCCAGGCAGAACATATTGATCACGCTGCTGTTCAGTCCACTGTTGACCCGTAACGCCTCCTCCAGCAGTTGCCGGGCCCGGACCCGGTCGCCGTCGCGCCAGACCGCGACCCCCACACCCCGCAGGGACGCCGCGCGATGCAGCACCTCGTGACACGGTTCGGTGACCGCGAGGACCTGACGGTAGTAGTCACGTGCGCGGTCGGTATCCCCGCTCAGTTCGTGTGCCCACCCGAGCAGCGTGAGCGCGCTCATGCGCAATCTGCTGGCCGGATCCGTTTCGGTGAGCGCCACGGCACGCTCGAAACGCTCCGGGGCGGCGGCGGCGTCGCCGCGCGACAGGGCGAAGAGGCCTTCGGCGTACGCGATCCGCGCCCGGCTCATCGGCGCGGCCGCGGGGCCGGCGAGATTGTGTGCCGCCGCCAGATCGTCGGCCGCCGTACCGAATTCGCCATGCTGCGCGGCGAGGCCACCCGCGGCGCAGAGCGCATCGATCCGGCCGGGTACCGAATTCCAGCCGGACCGGGCCAGTACCCGGCGCAGCCACGATCGGCCCTCATTGTAGAGGCCGCGGAAGTTCCAGAATTCGTAGAGCGCTGCGGCGGTGCGCAATCCGGAATCGGCCGCGCCCTCGGCATCGTCGGCCAGGGAGTATTCGAGCGCCTCGCGCAGATTGGGTTGTTCGCGGGTCAGCCGGCCGATCCAGTTCGGTTGTTCCGCGCTGATCCAACCGGCCGCCGCCTTCGCACACAGCCGTTCGTACCACTCGTAATGCCGCCGGCTCAGCTCCCGGTCCCGGCCGGCCTCCTGCAACTTCTGCCGCCCGTAATCGCGTAACGTCTCCAGCATCCGGAAGCGGACCGCGGTGCCGGATTCCTCGCGGATCAGAATGGACTTGTCCACCAGCGAGGACAGCACGTCGAGCACACTGTGTGGCCCGGGATCGATAGCGCAGATGTCCTCGACCGCGTCGATCTCGCAGGTTCCGGCGAATACCGAGAGCTGCGTCCACAACTGTTGCTCGGCGGGACTGCAGAGGTCGTAACTCCAGTCCATGCACAGGCGCAGAGTCTGCTGGCGTGGCGGGGAGGTGCGGCTGGACCGGGTCAGCACCGGGTTGTGGATATCGATGCGCTCAAGGATCTGCTGCGGTGTCATGGTCCGTAGCCGGGCGGCGGCCAGCTCGATGGCCAGGGGCAGACCGTCGAGCCGGGCGCAGATCCGCGCCACCGCGCTCTTGTTGTCCTCATCGATCTCGAATCCCGGTACGGCGGCGGCCGCGCGTTCGGCGAACAGGGTCACCGCGTCGAACCGGGGCAGGCCGAGCAGCGAGGGTTCCCGGCCCGGATCGGGAACCTTCAGCGGTGCCACCCGGAGCACCGCCTCGCCGGCGATATTCAACGGTTCGCGACTGGTGGCCAGGATGCGTAGCCCCGCGCAGCCCTGCAGCAGGGCCTCGTCCAGCTCCGCGACGGCATCGACCAGTTGCTCGCAGTTGTCGAGCACCAGCAATGTCTCACGCGGGCACAGCTGCTCCACCAGTACATCGAGCAGCGGCCGTCCCGCTTCGTCACGTACCCCGACCGCGGCGGCCACCACATCGACCAGGATCGCGGGATCGGACACGTCGGTGAGGTCGACCAGCCACACCCCGTCGGCGTAATCCCGGCCGACCTGCGACGCGACCCGCATCGCCAGCCGCGTCTTGCCCACACCTCCGGTTCCGGTCAAGGTGACCATCCGAGCGTTCGCCAGCAGATTCTTCACCTCGGCGACCTCGGAGCGGCGGTTCACCATACTCGTCAGCTCGAGTGGGAGATTCCCGGTCTGCCCCGGTCCGATCGGTTTGCGCTGTGCCGGTATCCCCGGCCGGTCCGTAGGCTGCTCGCGGGCGGGCCGGTCCTGCAGTGCCATATCGTCGACCGGGTATCCGTGCCGCACCTGCAGCTCCCGGATGGCTTCCCCCAGCGCGGCCGCGGACGGCCGGGCCCGGCTGTCCCGGTTCATCGCCGATTCCACCAGATCGCTGACATCGGCGGCCACCCCGCTGTCGCGCAGATCCGGCAGCGGCTGGGTGGTGATCCGCAGGAACTGGGTCACCATCTTCTCGCCGCTGCGTCGTTCGAAGGCCGCGTGGCCGGTGAGCGCGCAGAACATGGTGGCGCCCAGTCCGTAGACGTCGGCGCTGGGCGTGGGTGGTTCCCCCTCGAGCACCTCGGGCGCGGTGAACGCCGGCGATCCGGTCACCGTGCCGGCCGCGGTACGGAAGCCGCCCGCGATATGCGCGATCCCGAAATCGGTCAGTGCGGGCTCACCGTAGTCGGTGAGCAGGATATTGCCCGGTTTCACATCACGGTGCACGACTCCGAGCCGGTGTGCGCTCTCCAGTGCTCCCGCGATCTTCACGCCGATCTGCAGCACGTTCTCGGCGGTGAGCGGGCCGTGGTCCCGGATCCAGGTGTCGAGCGAGCCGAGTGGATAGAACGGAGTCACGAGATACGGCCGGCCCCGGGCGGTGATGCCCTCCTCCAGGACGGTGACGATATTCGGATGCCCGGTCAATCGGCCCATGGCACGTTGTTCCCGCGCGAACCGGGCCCGGTTGTCCTCGTCGGACTCCGCGGTCAGCAGCTTCACCGCGACCGTGCGATCGAGGGGTTCCTGGACGCAGCGGTAGACGACTCCGAAACCGCCGCGGCCCACCTCGGCCGCCTCCTCGAAACCGACGGCATCGAGTTCCGTCGCGACGGTCATGCTCGACTCGCGTCGGGTGCGTACCGGGTCTTCGCCGCTCATCGGGCGAATGCGACCTGTCGAATACGATTGTGGGAACCGGCTGGCATACGCGTCCCTCTCGCCACCTCAACTGTATCGCCGGGACAACTCGGCGGCGACACCGATGATCGGTAGCGGGACGATCGCCCGCCCGGTGACTCACTCCACCGGGACTGCCTGCGGGGCATTGATCGCGAAAACCGGGAAGCGGTCGCCGCGCGGCGGAGCCTGGAATCGCACGCGGACCGGCCGGCGCCCGGCCCGCGGCGGTTCCCCGTCGATCATCGTGTACACCCACGGACCCTCGTCGAGTTCCACGATCGCGATCATCGATTTCGCCGGTTCGGCGCCCGGTGCGCAGGTCACCATCCGCCAGCACACGATGGACCCGCTGCCGGTCGCGGGGACATGCTCGTAATCGTCGCACCGGCAGGCCGAGCATCGGGTGACCGGTGGCGCGAAGAGCGTGCTACAGCTTCCGCACCGGCGGATCATCAGTGCCGCCTCGGTGCATTCCGCATTCATATCGCCGCACTTCTGGATGTCTTCGGGATTCCACTCGTGCATTACTGCCCTCGATGTGCTGGTGCCGATTGGTTCGATTCCAGGGTCGGATACCGGGCGCCGGGGCGCGCCGGTCGAACGGCCCGGGGTATACCTGTTTTCGAATAATTGCTGGTCAGAGCGGTGCGGATATGGCTCCGGACCGGTCTGTGGGAGTGACCGAGGCCATGATCGACCCGTGCGGGTGTGGATGCGCGCGGGCGCCCGGCCGGTTCCCGGAGCGCGGACTCGATGGTTCGAGCGGCCCGGTTCGTCACGCCGAGCCCTTTG
>JABFXT010000816.1 GCA_013361595.1 Nocardia sp.
GAATCCCAAATCGGCGGCGGCCGCCACCGCGGCCTCCGCGTCCCGGACCGCACGGAACTCCACCACGGAGATCCCGTAGCACTCGAGCAGCAGCACCGTCTCGTCATCGGTCAGCCACCGGCCGGCCGGGTCGGTGCTCCAGTCCGCCATCAACCGCACGGCCCGCTCACTGTCGATGCCCGCAGGACGGTTGTTCTCGCCGTCGGGATGGGTATCCGCGCTCTGGGATGCGGGCAGATCGCGCCAGCGAGCGTAGCGATGCACCCGGGCCAGGGCTCGTACCGCCCGCGCCGGATCGGGAAACGACGGAATCGAACCCCGGATCGCGGCCGCGCCCGGACCACGCACCGCCAGCAGGTTGGGAATACCGTCACCGCTGGCGAAGGTCGTGAGCACCGGTTTGGTTTCGGGGAACGACGCCACGGCCGCGCGGATGGCTTCGGCATATCCGGTCTGTGGCAGCGGAATCGGCGGTGCGAAGATGACGATCACCGCATCGGTCTCCTCGGATTCGAGGGCTGCCACGACGGCCCTCCGGTAGTCCTCGGGTGTGGCCTGCGGGCCCAGATCCACCGGATCGACCACCGTGAGCCCCTCGCTGCGCGCGGCATCGGAGGTGAGCCAGTTGAGCGCGGTGCTGTTACCCACCACCGCCGGCCGGGGCCCACGCGGCAACGGCTGATACCCCAGCAGAGCGGCGCAGTCGAACATCTCCGAAATCGAATCCGCCTGCACCACACCGGATTGCGCGAACAGATCACGAACGATGGAGCGATCCAGTTCGCCGTCGGATACCCCCCGAGCGGCCAGCCTGCTGGGGCTCACCGCGACGATCGGTTTGTTGCGGGCCACCCGGCGAGCGATCCTGGAGAACTTGCGCGGATTACCGAAACTCTCCAGGTACAACAGGATCACATCGGTATCGGCGTCGGTGTCCCAGTACTGCAGCAGATCGTTACCGGAGACATCGGCACGGTTACCGGCGGAGACGAATGTGGACAGGCCCAGATTGCGGGTCGCGGCCTCGGCGAGGATCGCGACACCGAGCGGACCCGACTGGCAGAAGAAGCCGATCCGGCCGCGACCGGGCAGCAGCGTGGCGAGAGTCGCGTTGAGCCCCACCGCCGGATCGGTATTCGCGATACCCAGCGCGCTCGGCCCCACCACACGCATACCGTGCCCGCGGGCTGCCGCGACGAGTTCGGCTTCCGCGCTCCGCCCCTGCGCCCCCGTCTCCCCGAAACCCGCCGACAGCACCAGCAGACCCTTGACGCCCTTGGCCATACAGTCGTCGAGCACCGAACCGATGGCGGCCGCGGGAACCGCCACGACGGCCAGATCCACCTCGTCCGGGATATCGCGGACCGTGGGATAGGCGTGCACACCCCGGACCGATCGCCGCTCGGGGTTCACCGGGTAGACCGCGCCCTGGAACGTTCCGTCCAGCAGATTGGCCAGCACCACCCCACCGACCCGGCCGGTACTCGGTGTCGCGCCGATCACCGCCACCGAACGCGGGGCCAGCAGATTGCCCACGCTGCGTGCCTCCGACGCGCGTTCCCGCGCATCGCGCACCGACCGCAATGCCTCGGTGGGGTCGATGGCGAATTCCAGATGCAGCACCGAACCGTCACGGCTGCGCTCCACCTGATAGCCGGCCTCGCGGAACACGGTCACCATCACCGTGTTCTCGGCCAGCACTTCGGCGACGAAGGTATCGATCCGGTTCTCCGCGGCCGCACCGGCCAGATGTTCGAGGAGGATCGATCCCAGACCGCGCCCCTGATGCTCGTCGGCCACCACGAAGGCGACCTCGGCCGCCCGGGGGCCGGTCCGGTCCAACAGTTCGTAGCGGCCGACGGCGATGATCGCCTCGCCCAGTACGACGACCAACCCGACCCGGTCGTGATAGTCGACATGGGTGGTGCGATGCAGATCCTTCGGCGAGATCCGCGGATACGGCCCGAAATACCGCAGGTAGCGGCTGCGCTCGGAGAGAGCGGTATGGAATCGCTGCAGTTCCTCGGCATCGGCGGGGGTGATCGGGCGCAACCGCACCACACCGCCGTCGGAGGCCAGTACATCGGCCTGCCAGTGCAGCGGCGCGGGCGGTGGATTGTCGGGGACGCTGTCGGTGGGGTCAGTCACGCGGATCCTCCGGGTCCAGGCCGAGCGGGCCGAAGCAGGCTCGGCGGGTAGCGAGAACGGCGGTATCGACCGCACGCTGGGCACGATCGACGCGGGCGTCCCCGGTTTCCGCGGTCCCCCCGGGACCGTCCCAGCGCTGGAATGCGATATCCACGCCGTCGCCCATGGTGCGCGGCGGCGATACCCGCGGCCTGTCGGTGTGCACGAGATCGATCCAATCCTGCGGTATCACGGTGGCCGGGTCCACCGGGCGGTCGAGTGCGATGGCGAGCAGATGGGTCCAGGCCCGCGGCACCACCCGGACCAGCCCGTACCCGCCCCCGCCCACGGCCAGCCAGCGGCCCTCGGCATATCGGTCGGCCAGTTCACGCATAGCGAGGAACGCTGCCCGCTGCCCCTCGACACCGAGTTCCAGCTCGGCGAGCGGATCCTCTCGATGGGTATCGACCCCGCACTGGCTGACCACCAACTGCGGCCGGAACGCCGCCACCGCGCCCGGTACCACCGCGTGGAACGCACGCAACCATTGCGGATCGCGGGTACCGGGTAGCAGCGGAAGATTGATCGCGGTGCCGTCGCCGGGGCCACTGCCGGTCTCGTCCGGCCAGCCGGTGTTCGGCCAGAGTGTCGCCGGATGCTGGTGGATCGAAACGGTGAGCACCCGGGGATCGCGATAGAACGCGCGCTGCACACCGTCGCCGTGGTGGACATCCACGTCGAGATAGGCGATCCGGTCGAAACCGTGGTCGAGGAGCCAGGAAATGGCCACCGCCGCGTCGTTGTACACACAGAACCCGGCGGCCCGGCCGGGCATGGCGTGATGCATCCCACCACCGATACTCACGGCTCGGCGGGTGGCGCCCGTCGCGATCGCGCGTGCCGCGGCCAGAGTTCCACCGACGATCACCGAGGCGGCCTCGTGCATCCGCGGAAATACCGGGTTGTCGGCGGATCCGAGCCCGTACGGCGGATCGGCCGGCGGTTCCCCGATCACCGGCCGCCCGACCGCGGCGCGGACCGCATCGATGTACTCCGCGGTGTGCACCCGGAGGAGGTCGGCGGTACCGGCCGCGCCGGGCTCCAGCGGTTCGATCCCGTCGAGCACTCCCAGGGCGCGCGCCAGCGCCATCGTGTACTGCAAGCGGACCGGTTTCATCGGATGCTCGGGGGTCCACGAGTAGTCCAGGAAGCGGTCGGTCCAGACAACGGTCCCCGGTTCCCCGGCAGCAATGTTCGGATCCGGCGGTTCAGTGGCCATGATCGCAACCGTAACGGGAAGGGTGAAACCCCATCGCACGTTGTCATGCAGTAGAAATACATGTATGCGCGACTGCGGCGTCGGGCCGCGCGCCGAGTGTATTCCCATCGCGTCACGCGACCCGTTCGATCGGACCGGGGTTGCTGGTGCGCAGGTAGAATTCGTGCCGACGAAGGGGCAACAGTGAAGGATCTGGTCGACACCACGGAGATGTATCTCCGTACCATCTACGACCTCGAGGAGGAGGGCGTAGTACCCCTGCGCGCCCGGATCGCCGAGCGTCTCGAGCAGAGCGGCCCCACGGTCAGCCAGACGGTGGCGCGGATGGAACGCGACGGATTGCTGCTCGTCGCCGGTGACCGGCATCTCGAACTGACCGACAAGGGCCGCAGTATGGCGGTCGCGGTGATGCGCAAACATCGGCTGGCCGAGCGCCTGCTCGTCGATATCATCGGGTTGGACTGGCAGAACGTGCACGCCGAAGCCTGTCGCTGGGAACACGTGATGAGCGAGGATGTCGAGCGCCGGCTGGTGGAGGTGCTCAATCACCCGACCACCTCCCCTTACGGCAACCCGATTCCCGGTTTGGACGAGCTGGGTATCGCTGCGTCGCAGCTGCTGGAGGAGCCGCTGAAACGGCTGTCCGAACTGCCGCAGGGTGGCACCCACGCGGTGGTCGTGCGCCGGCTCGCCGAACATATCCAGACCGATCCGGAGGTGATCGGCCGCCTGCGCGAAGCGGGTGTGGTACCCGATGCCCGGGTCACCGTCGAGAGCAAACCGGGCGCCGTGATCATCACTGTGCCCGGCCACGCGGGAGGTTTCGAATTGCCCGACGCGATGGCCCACGCCGTCCAGGTGAAGCTGGTCTGCTCGATGAAACTCCTGGTCACCGGCGGAGCCGGATATGTGGGTGGAGTCTGCGCACTCGTACTGCGGGAGCAGGGACACGAGGTAGTGGTCGTCGACGATCTGTCGACCGGGAACGCCGACGGCGTTCCCGAGGGTGTCGAATTCGTCGAGGGTGATATCGCCGAGGCCGCACCGGAACTGCTGCGCACCCGGAAGTTCGACGGCGTACTGCACTTCGCGGCGCAATCGCTGGTCGGCGAATCGGTGCAGCGACCCGAGAAGTACTGGCACGGCAATGTGGTGAAAACGCTCGCGCTGCTCGAGGCGATGCGGGAGACCGATACCCGGCGCCTGGTGTTCTCCTCGACAGCCGCGGTGTACGGCGAACCGGAACAGGTCCCGATCACCGAGGACGCACCGGCTCGCCCCACCAACCCCTACGGTGCGTCGAAACTGGCCATCGACCACGCCATCACCTCGTACTCCGTCGCGTACGGTCTCGCCGCCACCAGCCTGCGCTATTTCAATGTCGCGGGCGCCTACGGCGGCCTCGGTGAGAACCGGGTGGTGGAAACACATCTGATCCCCCTGGTGCTGCAGGTGGCCGCGGGTCACCGGGATTCCATTTCGGTGTTCGGTACGGATTGGCCGACCCCGGACGGCACCGCGGTCCGGGACTACATCCACATCCTGGATCTGGCGCAGGCACATCTGCTGGCCCTGGAATCCGCGGCGCCGAGCACCCATCGGGTGTTCAACCTCGGTAGTGGTACCGGATTCTCGGTACGGGAGGTGATCTCGGCGTGTGAGCGGGTCACCGGTGGGCCCATCGCCGCCGTCGACGCTCCGCGCCGCGCCGGCGACCCGGCAGTACTGATCGCGTCCAGCGGCCGGGCCATCGACGAACTCGGCTGGAAACCTGAGCACAACGATCTCGACGAGATCGTCTCCACCGCCTGGAGTTATCTGCGGGGACTCGGCTCGCGGGCGCACAGCGCTCGCTGACCCGGTGGCGCCGGGGCTCACCACGCCCCGGTCAGATCGACGC
>JABFXT010000384.1 GCA_013361595.1 Nocardia sp.
ACCTCTCGCGCGCAACACCGGCCCCGGAGTCAACCTCCGAAGGATTTACGGGGCCGACCGCTAAGTGCGGCGCAGTCACACCGGCCAGAGGCACTCAGGAGGCTGAGGCCCCGGCCGGCTCGAGGACTGCCCGGACTCCCCAGATCACACGGCGGCCGACCTCGCCGCCGTGTGTGGGCGGAATGTGGGCAGGCGGCCGAACTCCGGGTGGTCGGCGCATGAAAAGGCCCCTCACTTGCTGAGTAAGTGAGGGGCCTGCTGTGGAGCTGCCGGGAATCGAACCCGGGTCCTCCGCCGCTTCATCAAGGCTTCTCCGTGTGCAGTTCGCTGTGCCTCTACTCGGATCTCCCGGTCTCGCGAACAAGCCGGGATGACGATCCCAGTCGCTGTTGGATGTCCCGTACTACTCCGCGACCGAGTCGCACGGTGAGCCCTCTAGCTGATGCCGGCACCGAAGCCGAGGGCGAACCTCGGGCCGACAGAGACGCTATCGCTTAGGCAGCGAGAGCGTACTCGCGCTGATTGGAATCGGCGCTTAATTGGTTGCAGCGACGCTTACGGTGGTCTCCTGCCTGCACCGACACGCTTCCCCTGAATCTACGTACGCAGTCGAAACCGTTCAGCCCCGTACGTCCCGGCACCTTGCCGGGCTTGTCATGTTAACACCTGACCCCGCCCGGTTCATTCCCGTTTACGGCGCCGCGGGATCGCTCAGCGCATGCCTTTGATCCGGCGGCCGATCTCACGGGTGACCTCGCGTTCGGCGGTGCGCCGGGCCAGGTCCTGCCGTTTGTCGTAGTCCTGTTTACCTTTGGCGAGGGCGAGTTCCACCTTCACCTTGCCGTCGTTGAAATACATCGACAGCGGCACCAGGGTCTGGTTGCCCTCCCGGGACTTGCCGACCAGGCGTTCGATCTCCCGTTTGTGCAGCAGCAGTTTGCGGGTCCGGCGCGGTGCGTGGTTGGTCCAGGTGCCGTGGCTGAACTCGGGAATGTGCAGGCCGCGTAGCCACACCTCGCCGTTGTCCACGGTGGCGAAGGCGTCCACCAATGAGGCCTTGCCCTCACGCAGACTCTTGACCTCGGTACCGACCAGCGCGATCCCGGCCTCGTAGGTGTCCAGGATCGTGTAGTTGTGCCGTGCCCGGCGGTTGGTCGCGATGACCTTGCGCCCGTTCTCCTTCATAACGACAACCTTAAGCGGCCGCGGCAAGCAGATTATTCCCGGTCGCCGGTCAGCCGGGTTGCAGGATCAGATAGAGAACGAAGACTCCGACGAAGGCGATGACCAGCAGCACGGTGGACAGACGCGGTCTACCGGTGCCGGTCGGAAGGACCCGGCGATCCAGCCAGCTGCCCTCGACCGCCGGGTCTGTGCTCCGGGTCCGTGGTGGACCGTCTGCGGACCCGCCGGAGGTATCGCCCCCGTCGCCGCCGATGGTGTCGTCGGACCCGTCCCCGGATACCATGCACGCAGACTAGCTGTGCGGGCAGATATTCGCGGACGGGGCGCGCGAATACGGTGTCAGCGAGCGGATCTCAGGATTCGCAGCGTGATGCCGAGGCCGACGAGAATGCTCGCGGTGGCGACCAGTGCGGTGGCGAAGGATTGTGTGATTGCGGCGATTCCGGTGCTGAAGATGAGGCACGTGGCAAGAGCCAGCAGCGCGGTGCCCCATTCCATACCGGCGATCCGGGCGGGTCGGTTACGCAGTGCTGTCATGTTTTCGGAGTACCCGGCGGCGTGGGTTATCAAACCGTTACTGCCGTAATCTCCGGAAATGTGGTAACCGACCCGCGGGTCTGCCGTACGGGGTGTGCGTTGGCGAGCCATGGCAGAACCTCCGTTTCGGAGTCGGTGTGGCGACTGTGTTCACAGTAACGGAAAAATCTCCGCCTGGACACCGGGTAGCAAATCTGGAGATAACCATCACAGCAGGCTCCGGTCAAATGTGGGGTGATGCGATCCAGCTGTGACATTTCCGGAAAACTCCCAGTTCCGAGACGTGTGGTCGGTTTCGGGTGGGTAGATGGGACCGGGGGGATGCGGTGGCGCCGGGCCGCGTACCGGCGCTCCGAAAATAGTTTGCTGTTGATTAACTGAAGTCGGCCCGAAGTGTGCCCCGGTGCCGGTCTGGGACAGGCTGCTTAAGCTCGTGGTATGTCCATTTCGAACCCGCGGGCCGGGTGGTCCCGCATACCGAACGGGCGGCCGGTTCCCGCCGCGGAGGCACCGCGGTGACCGAATGGTACGAGCGCACCGGCCGTATCGCCGCGCTGACCGGCGCCGGAATTTCCACTGACAGCGGTATTCCCGATTTCCGCGGGCCCCGCGGGGTCTGGACCGAGGATCCGATCGCCGAACTGCTGTCCACCTACGACAACTATCTGGCCGACCCGGTACTGCGCGAGAAATCCTGGCTCGCCCGCCGCGACAATCCCGCGTGGCAGGCCGAACCCAACGGCGCCCACCGTGCGCTGGTGGATCTGGAACGCGCCGGCCGGGGACTCACGATCGTCACCCAGAACATCGATCGTTTGCATCAGCGTGCCGGTTCCGCGCCGCAGCGGGTGGTGGAGATCCACGGCAATATGTTCGACGTGGTCTGCGTGCGCTGCGACTACTCCGCCGCCATGGCCGACACGCTGGAACGGGTGGCCGCGGGCGTCGCCGATCCGCCCTGCCCGGTCTGCGGTGGCGTCCTCAAGGCCGATGTCATCATGTTCGGCCAGGCGCTGGACCACCGCACGCTGGTCAAGGCGACGTTGGCCGCCGAGACCGCGGAGATCTTCCTCGCCGTCGGTACCTCGCTACAGGTGGAACCGGCCGCCTCGTTGTGCGGGCGGGCGGTGGCGGCGGGTGCCGATCTGATCGTCGTCAACGCCGAACCCACACCCTACGATTCGCTGGCCACCGAAGTGGTGCGCGAACCCATCGGCACGGCACTACCCGCGCTGGTCGACCGGATCCTCGGCCGCTGAGACCGGGCCCAGGACCCGGTCGAGGTAGTCGTTGGTGAACCGGCCCGCGGGGTCGTAGCGCCGGCGGACCGCCGCGAACCGGTCCCAGTCGGGATAACGGCCACGTAGCGTCTCCGCGGTCTGATAGTGCCGTTTGCCCCAGTGCGGGCGGCCGTCGTACCGGTCGAAGATCGCCTCGCAAGCGCGGAAGAACGGTTCGTGCTCCATTCCTTCGTACTGGTGCACCGCGATATAGCAGGTCGCCCGGCCGCCCGCGGGGGAGAGGAGCGCGTCGTCACCCGCCACCCAGCGCACCTCGATCGGCATCGGGCTGTCGAAGCGTTTCGCCGTCTCCTTGTTCTCCCTGATCGCCGTGACCGAATGCTCGCGCGGGATGGCGTACTCCATCTCGGTGAACCGGAACAGGCGGGGGCTGGTGAACACCCGATAGGACCGATCGACCTGGCGGCGGTAGCTGCCGGCGTATGCGGCGCCGCGCTGGATCCACGGAATGAGGGCGGGTCTGCGACGAGCGAGTCGGCACAGGCCGTCGAAAACATGGTTGGACAGCAGGATATCGGCGAACCAGTCCACCGATTCGGGTCGTGGCGCGGGCGCCAGATCGACGCGATTGTTGCGTTTGGTCATGGCGATCGGGCTGTGCGCGAACATGTCGAACTCGAAATGATCGTTGCTGTCGATATGGGTGTCCAGATCCGCGAGTACCTCCTCGACCGGAACCGGACGTTCGACACCTTCGAGGACGAACGAGGGCACCAGCCGCAGGGTGAACGCGGTGACGACACCCAGGGCGCCGAGTCCGACCCGGGCGGCCCGCCAGGCCTGCGCACCGGATTCCTCGGTCAGTTCCACGATCCGGCCGTCGGCCGTCATCAGTTCGACCGCGTGCAGGGCGGCGGAGATATTCGGCAGCCGTCCGCCGGTACCGTGGGTTCCGGTGGCGGTCGCGCCGGCGATGGTCTGGACGTCGATATCGCCGAGGTTGGGAAATGCCAGGCCGTGCTCGTCGAGCCGGGTGTTGAGTGCCGCGAGGGTCATACCGGCCTGCACCCGGGCCAGGCCCGCCTCCCGATCGATATCGAGCACCCGGTTCATCCGGGACAGATCCAGCAGGACGCCGTCGGTGAGACAGGTATCGGTGAACGAATGGCCCGATCCGGCGACGCGGACGCGATGCCCCTCGTCGGCCGCTCGGGCGAGTTCGGTGGCCAGTTCTGTGTGATCGCGCGGTGCGCACAGCCGTGCCGGTGTGCACCGCTGATCGCCGGCCCAGTTCACCCATAACTTGGTCACTCGTCCAACTCTAGGGGATGACGGGCACGGGCGTGTGGAAACGCGGACCGGAATCGGGAGCGGGGGTTCGGTGGTTCAGCGGCGGCGGGCGAGGAAAGGACCGGGCTTGGCCGCCTTGGCCCGCTCTACTTCGGCCAGGCTGAGCGCGTCCACGGTCAGCGGCTGCGGCGGCGAATTCGCGGCCCGGATACCGTTCAGGGTGATCGCCATATAGCGCCGCCAGATCTCGGAATCGATGGGCCGGGCGAATTCGGCCAGTGAATCGACCATATAGATCAGCGCGAACAGATCGGTGGCCTCGATACCGGGCTGCACCACTCCGGCCGCCCGGGCACGGTCCATCACCGCCGCGACCGCCGGGCCGATCTCTTCGCGGGGGCAGCCGAACCGGTCCGCTTCCTCGCCCAGTTCGAGCAGTACCTCGCTGAACCCGCGGTTGGTCGCCATCCGCCGGCAGGCGTACTCGAAAAGCTGTACCAAACCGTCCCAGGGATCCGCCGCCGCGAGCGCGTCCGCGGTGGCCGCGGTGAACTCGCGGATATGTCCGGCGAAGACCTCGGCGACGAGTTCGCGCTTGTTCGCGAACCGCCGGTATACGGTGCCCACCCCCACGCCCGCGCGTTCGGCCACATCGTCGAGGGTGATGTCGAGACCACGATCGGCGAACAACTCGCGGGCGGCGTCGACGATCCGCTGCTGATTCCGCGCCGCGTCGACCCGGAGCGGCCGCGGCCGGGGTTCGGTGGTGGCGGGACTCACATCCGGAATGGTAGCAACATACGAATTAGCGGGAACCGGTTCGGATCCCGTCGATCGGGATCACGGAACATCCGCTGCCCGTGCGGCGCCGGATCCCGCTGCCGGACCCGCCGGAATATCGTTCGCCGCGAGCGGTCGCAGGTTCGGGGCCGCAACCGGCGACCGCGTTCGCCGCCGTTCCGATCGTCTCCCGTTCGCTCGCGGGATCGGCCCGGCCGTGCGCTACCGCTGAGCGTCGGCGGATCGCAGTCGCGCCGGGAACGTCTG
>JABFXT010000761.1 GCA_013361595.1 Nocardia sp.
CCGGAGACCGCGCCCACCGCGGCCGCCAGCCCCCAGCCGAGCGCGAGGACGGTGCCGACTCCGATACCCACCAGCCGCGCCGACTGCGGATTCGCGGCCACCGCCCGCATCGCCAGGCCGATATCGGTATGACGGAACAGGAGATACAGCACGGTCAGCACGGCCGCGACGACAGCGAGGATTCCGAGGCTGCCGTATCCGGCGGTGACACCGCCCACCCGCAGGGACCCCTCAGGAAACGGGTTGGGAAACGACTTCAGCTGATACGACCAGATCCATCCCGCGGCGGCATTGACGAAGAAGAAGAGGCCGACGGTGACGATCACGAGAGTGAGTTCCGGAGCTCCCTCCACCGGCCGGACGACGATCCGCTCGATGAGCATCCCGCCGGCGAAGGACACGGCGACGGTGACCGGCAGCGCCGCCCAGAACGGCATCCCGATCGCGACCAGCTGCCAGGCCAGGAACGCCGAGAACATGGCCAGCTCGCCCTGGGCGAAGTTGACGATTCCGGTGAACCGGTAGATGAGGACGAGGGCGAGCGCCATCCCGGCGTAGAGAGCGCCGGCACTGAGGCCTTCGATGATCTGCTGCGCGAATCCGGTCACGATTCCACCCGGTATCCGAGGTAGGACTGCGCCACCTGCGCGTCGGCGGCGATCTCGGCGGCGGTGCCGGACAGGACGATCCGCCCGCTTTCCAGTACGTGGGCCCGGTGCGCGGCGCGCAGAGCCAGCGCAGCGTTCTGCTCGACGATGATCACGGTGGTGCGTTCCTCTTGGTTGACGGTCTCGACGATGCGGAAGAGTTCCCTGGTGACCAGCGGCGCGAGTCCCAGCGACGGTTCGTCCAGAAGCAAGAGCCGGGGTCTGGACACGAGTGCGCGGCCGAGCGCCAGCATCTGTTGCTGCCCGCCGGACAACCGGCCCGCCGGATCGCGCAGCTTCTCGCGCAGGATCGGGAAGTAATCGAAGATCCGGTCCAGATCGGCATCGATTCCACGGCGGTCACGCCGCGCGTAGGCACCCAGCCGGAGGTTCTCCTCGACAGTCAGCGGTGCGAAGGTGCCGCGGCCCTCCGGGACGTGCGCCACCCCCAGCCGGGCGAGCTTCTCGGGCGCCCGGCCCGCCGCCGGCTTGCCCGCGAGGACCACCGATCCGCGCACCGGGATCATTCCGCTCAGCGCGCGGAGCAGGGTCGTCTTACCCGCGCCGTTCGGTCCCAGGACGGCGCATATCTCCCCCTCGCCGACCGCCAGGTCGATACCGTGCAATACCTCGGCCGCGCCGTACCCGGCAGTGAGATCGGTGACCGTGAGGAAGGGATCGGCGCTCATGCGGCGGTTCCCAGGTAGGCCTCGATCACGGCGGGGTCGCGTTGGACGGCTTCGGGGGCTCCGTCGGCGATGACCCGCCCGAATTCCAGGCAGACGACGCGATCACAGATCCCCATCACGAAACCCATATGGTGTTCGACCACCAGCACGGTGAGGTCGAAATCCACCCGCAGGCCTGAGAGTAGCTCGGCGAACGCGCCGACTTCGCCCTGGCTGAGTCCGTTGACCGGTTCGTCCAGTAACAACAGCCGCGGCCCGGCAGCCAGCGCCCGGGCCAGCTCGATGCGCTTGAGCGTGCCGAAGGGCAGCCCGGCCGCGGGGTGTTCGGCGATCTCCCGCAATTCCAGGCGTTCGAGCAGGCCGTCGATCTGGTCCCGCAGCCGCCGTTCCTCGGACCGGACCGTCGGGAGGGACAGCCCCGCGCCGAGGAATCCGGCACGGGCCCGGTGGTGGGCACCCACGAGCACGTTGTCCCGCACAGACATACGGCTGAACAGCCCGAGATTCTGGAAGGTCCGGGCTATCCCGAGCCGGGCCATCAGATCGGCGCGTACGGTCAGCAGATCGGTCCCCAGGTAGTTCACGGCGCCCGTGGTGGGCGCACAACGCCTGGTCAGACAGTTGAACAGGGTGGTCTTTCCGGCGCCGTTGGGTCCGATCAGTCCCAGCATCTCCCCGGTGTCCACCGTGAATTCGATGTCGTCGAGGGCGGTGATACCGCCGAATCGGACGGTCAGGCCGGATATGTCGAGCACGGTGCCTCCGGATGAGTCGATCGTGGGCGAATTCCTGTGGGGCAGAGCACAGTCAGGCAGACCGGCTATGGGTCAGGCCAGCGTAAGAGCGTCCGGAATGAAACACATCAGCCTTTGCGTCCCAATTATCGGAATCGGAATTGTCCGTCGCGGACAAGCGAGCAGGCGGTAATTTGATACAAATTGCCGCGTATGTTGACTTTCGCGACAGCACCGTGGACCATCCGACTATGTCAGCCGGATCACAGACGGTCGGAAACCCACTTCCCGAACGGGTGCGGGCCGAGCGCACCCGGATCGTCGGCAGTGTCTACGAACACGCCGACGAAATCGCCGGCCGGGGAAGCAGTGCGATCTTCGCGCAGATCCCCGGATACGCCGACCGCGACGGCGAATTCCGCGCCGATGTACACGAACAGGTCGCCCGCCTGTGCCGGACCGGGCTCGGCGCGCACCTGGACAGACGTCGCGTCACGGCGGCGGATCTCGCGCACACCCGCCGCGCCGCGGTTCGCCGGGCCCGGTCCGGGCTGCCGCTGACCGACTACATCACCGCGTTCCGGCTCGGGCAGCAGACCTTCTGGAAATCACTGGTGGCCCACGCCGGCGACTCCCCCGCCGCACGGGAGGCGACCCTGTCGATGGTGCTGCCACTGACCCGGTACTGCGACTTGGCGAGCGCC
Source organism: Nocardia sp. (assembly GCA_013361595.1). GTDB lineage: Bacteria > Actinomycetota > Actinomycetes > Mycobacteriales > Mycobacteriaceae > Nocardia. Next base: position 2,775 of record JABFXT010000761.1, read on the forward strand.
CAGGCCACCCACGCCTACCTGGAGTATCAGCAGCACCAGTCGCCGGAGGCCGGTCGCGACGATCGCGACCTGCTGGAATGCCTGCTCGGCGGCACACTGCCCGATCGCGGCCCACTCCCGGCAACGGCGGCCGCCCACGGCATCGGTGTCACCGACCCCGAACGTCTCCTGGTCGTCACCGCGACAGTGCGCGGTATCCGGAGCCGGTCCACCGGCGAGCCCACCGAAACCGAAGCCGCGCAGCTGGTCTCCGCGGCCTTGGCCCGCACCGCCGTCAACGGACATCGCACGCTGGCGGTCGTCCGCGATCCGGGCGCCCGCGACCCCGAGATCGTGGCCGTGGCCGGTCTCGGACACTCCGGAACGGTCGAAGAACTGTGCGCTCGGCTCCGGCGCACTCATCATCGTCTGTCCCGCGAGGGCATCGCGACCGCTGTCGGTGTCGGCAATATCGGCGCCGGGATCGAATATCTGCCCCGCGCCTGGCAGGAGTCACGGACGGCGCTCGGTCTGCTACCCGAAGACGGCGGAGTGCTGGCACTGCCGGAGCTGAGCCCGTTCCGGTATCTGGTCCTGAATTCCGACGAGACCGCGCGCAACCTGGTCGATCCACGAATCGACCGGACACTCACCGACGACCGGGCCAAAGGCGCGGTCCTGGCGGATACGATCCGCGCCTTCGCCGCCGCCGACATGAACCTGCGACAGGCAGCCGACGCCCTGCGGATCCACCACAACACCGCGAAGTACCGGGTACGGCGGATCCAGCAGCTCACCGGTCGCAATATCCGCAATATCACCGACCTGGTGGAACTGCTGGTCGCCATCGAACTCCGCACCACCCCCCGACCGCCCGCCCGCGAACTCTGAAGACGTCCGCCGGCACACCGGAAACCGTGGCCGGGGCGCCGGATTCGGTCCCGCCTCCCGCGGGGCCGACGAGACCCGGGACGGCAGCCGAGAGCCGATCGCAACGGTTCGGACCGGCCGGCGGCACCGTCGCGAAACGCCCGGCGGTTCGTACGCGCCACGCGACGCGGCCTGGGTATCATCTCTCGCCAGTACGAAAGGTGTGCCGGCCGAGCACCTTCGAGCAGGCAATCCTCCACGGCCGATGAAAAGTCACGCCCGGTGGAGCGGGCACACGACCTCAGGGGGTACTTCGAGTGACAGAGCCGATCCGGCTCCAGCAGGTGAACAGACGCGGCCGGCACGCCGCCGCCGAGTCCAGTGGTTCCCGGATACCGATCTACACCGCGGAATTCGCCGCTGATCCGCACAGTTTCTATCAGCTGATGCGTGACAGGTTCGGTGCGCTGGCGCCCGTGGACCTCGCACCCGGTGTACCCGCGACACTGGTTCTCGGCTACCGCACCGCCGTGCGCATTCTCGAGGATCCGACTCATTTCCCGGCCGACCCACGCGGCTGGCAGCAGAAGGCACCGGCCGGTCTGCCCATTGTCACAATGATGCGCTACCGGCCGAATATACTGCGTACCGACGATTCCGAGCACGAGCGCTACCGGTCCGCGACAGTCCAGGCCCTGGCCGGCGCCGATCTGAACTCGCTGCGGTCGATGATCTCCCGGACCGCGGTCGCCCTGATCAACGAATTCTGCGCGGACGGCGCAGCCGACCTGATCGACCGGTATGTCACACCGCTGGTGTTCCGGGTGCTCGGCGAGCTGGCCGGCTGCCCGGCCGCGCTCACCGACCGGCTGACCACGGCATCGACGGCCGTTTTCGATATGCGCAACGACGAGGACGCCACCGCCTCCGCCGAGACCGCGCTCGCCGAACTCGTCGCCGCCAAACGCGCCGAACCCGGCGACGACCTCACCTCGAGGCTCATCGGCGATTCCGCGCAATTGTCCGACGAGGAGGTCGTCGATCAGTTGCTCGCCGTCTACCGGGCGGGCATCGAACCGGCGCGCGACCTCATCGCCAACACGCTGCTGCTGGTGCTCACCGACCCGCGGTTCACGACCAATCAGGTCGGTTTCGCCCCGCCCACCCGGGAGGCGCTGGAGGAGGTGCTGGCGACCGATCCACCCCTGGCGCACCACAGCATCGTCTATCCACCGCTGCCGGTACTGATCGAGGATGTCTGGCTCCCGGCCGATCAGCCGGTGCTGGTCGGCCCCGCGGCCTGTCACGACGACCCCGAGCGAACCGCCGGACACAATCCACACCAGGCGGCGAGCCTGGCCTGGGGCGCGGGACCACACGCGTGTCCGGCGCAGGCACGGTCGATCACCTACCTACTCGCCGAGGAGGCCGTCGACCAATTGCTCGACGCCCTTCCGGATCTGCGCCCCGAGTTCGGCCTCGACGATCCGGTCTGGCGACCGAACCCCTTCCAGCGGGCCCTCGAAACGCTTCCGGTCACCTTCCCGCCGACTCCCGGTATGGCCGTCCTCTGATCCGGAACGCACGAGTCACCGCGCGTCCCCCTGCTTCGCCGCCCCCGGCGTAGCGGCGGCGGGTCGCGCGGTGAAGACCGGTTCCGCCCGATCGTCCCGGTC
>JABFXT010000379.1 GCA_013361595.1 Nocardia sp.
GGTCCGCGTCACCGTGGGGGTGGAGGCGCACACCCACGAATACATTTCCACCGCGCACGAGGACCAGAAATTCGGTTTCTCCATTTCCGGCGGCGATGCCATGGAGGCGCTGGCCCGGGTATTCGAAGCCGATAATCTCCGTTTGGTCGGACTGCACAGTCATATCGGATCGCAGATATTCGAAATCGACGGATTCGAAATCGCCGCGCACCGCATGCTCGGACTGTTGCGCGAAGCCGTCGACAAATTCGGGGTGGAACGTACCGCGCAGATCTCGCTGCTCGATCTGGGCGGCGGTCTCGGTATATCATACATGCCGTCCGATGATCCGCCGCCGCTGGATCTCTTCGCCGAGAAACTCCGCGTCCTGGTCGCGCGTGAGGCCGAACTCGCGGGGCTGCCCGTACCGCGGATCGCGGTCGAACCGGGCCGTGCCATCGCCGGCCCCGGCACCGTGACCCTGTACGAAGTCGGCACGGTGAAGGATGTCTCGCTCGACGGCGGCCTGCGCCGCCGCTATGTGAGCGTGGACGGCGGGATGAGCGACAACATCCGGCCCGCGCTGTACCAGGCCGACTACCACTGCCAGCTGGTCTCGCGCGGATCGGCGGCCGGCCCGGTGGTCGCCCGCGTGGTCGGAAAGCACTGTGAGAGCGGCGATATCATCATCCGCGACACCTGGATGCCGGCCGATGCCGGCCCCGGCGACCTGATCGCGGTGGCCGGACCCGGTGCCTACTGCTATTCCATGTCCAGCCGGTACAACATGCTGACCCGCCCCGCCGTCGTCGCCGTGCGCGACGGCGTGGCCCGGCTGATCCTGCGCCGGGAAACGGTCGAGGACCTGCTCGGCCTGGAGGTCTGATGGACGCGACGAAAGGGGAGACCATGCCAGAGGGGGCCGAGGTGGTGCCGGGTCGATGGGGTCCGGACCGCCCGATCGGTATCGCGGTTCTGGGAATGGGCAATGTCGGCCGGGAGGTCGTGCGGATCCTGCGGGACCACGCCGACGACCTGCAGTCGCGGGTCGGTGCGCCGCTGACCCTGCGCGGAGTCGCGGTACGCAGCCTCGACCGGGACCGGGGCGTACCCGCCGAACTGCTCACCACCGACGCCGAAGAGCTGGTGGCCCGGCCCGACGTCGATGTGGTGGTCGAGGTGATGGGCGGTATCGATCCGGCCCGCAAACTCATCCTGGCCGCGCTCAACGCCGGAAAATCGGTGGTCACCGCGAACAAGGCGCTGCTCGCCGACTACACCGGCGAATTGGCCGCCGCCGCGGAACGCAGCCGCGCCGACCTGTACTTCGAGGCCGCGGTCGCCGGTGCCATCCCGGTGGTGCGCCCGCTGATCCAATCGCTGTCCGGTGACCGCGTCAACCGGGTGGTCGGCATCGTCAACGGCACCACCAATTTCATCCTCTCGGCGATGGACGAGACGGGCGCCGACTACGGCGACACCCTCGCCGAAGCCACCCGGCTGGGATACGCCGAAGCCGATCCGACCGCCGATGTCGGGGGCTACGACGCCGCCGCGAAGGCGGCCATCCTGGCCTCGCTGGCATTCCACACGCGGGTGACCGCCGCGAACGTTTTCCGGCAGGGCATCGCGGAGATCACCGCCGAAGATCTGGAAACGGCGTCCGCGCTGGACTGCACCGTCAAACTGCTGGCCATCTGTGAGCGGGTGCCGGCCGGGCCGGGGGAGCCGACCCCGGAGGAGGGCGGCAAGGAACGGGTATCGGTGCGCGTGTATCCGGCGCTCATTCCGCGCAAACATCCGCTGGCGGCGGTGAACGGGGCGTTCAACGCTGTGGTCGTGGAGGCCGAGAACGCCGGCCGCCTCATGTTCTACGGGCAGGGCGCCGGCGGTGCGCCGACCGCGTCGGCCGTACTCGGTGACCTGGTCATGGCCGCGCGCAACAAATTCTTCGGTGGCCGCGCCCCCGGCGAATCGGTCTATGCTGAGCTTCCGATCGCGCCGATCGGCGATACGCCCACCCGCTATCACGTGAACCTCAAGGTCGAGGACCGTCCCGGCGTGCTGGCGCGGGTGGCGGGCGAATTCTCCAAACACGGAGTGAGCATCTCGACGGTCCGGCAGGAAGGTCACGACGACAAGGCGCGACTGGTGGTCGTGACCCACCTCGCGACCGAGGCGGCCCTCGCCGAGACCGTCGCCGCTCTGGCGGATATGGAATCCGTCACATCTGTCACCAGCGTCCGGAGATTGGAAGGCACCGAGGAATGACGACAGCATCGCGCAGCGATTCCGTGCCCGGCGGTGGCGCGGCGACCGGTGGTGCCACCACCGGCGTCGCCCCGCAGGCCGGAGTGCACTCCCGCTGGCCCGGGCTCATCGCGGCCTACCGCGATCGCCTCGCGGGTGCCGCCGACTGGGAACCGGTCACCCTCTTCGAAGGCGGGACTCCGCTGGTCCCCGCGCCGTACCTGTCGCAGCTCACCGGCTGCGAGGTCTACCTCAAGGTCGAAGGCGCCAACCCGACCGGTTCGTTCAAGGACCGCGGTATGACCATGGCCATGACCGATGCCAAGTACCGGGGTCAGCAGGCGGTGCTGTGCGCCTCCACCGGAAACACCTCGGCCTCGGCCGCCGCCTACGCGACCCGCGCGGGAATGACCTGCGCGGTACTGATCCCGCAGGGCAAGATCGCGATGGGCAAACTCGCCCAGGCCGTGATGCTCGGCGCCAAGGTCATCCAGGTCGAGGGCAATTTCGACGACTGCCTGGAATTGGCCCGCAAGGTCACCTCGGATTTCCCGTCCATCGGTCTGGTGAATTCGGTGAACCCGGCCCGGATCGAAGGCCAGAAGACCGCGTCCTTCGAGATCTGCGATGTGCTCGGCCGGGCGCCCGATGTGCATGCCCTGCCGGTGGGCAACGCCGGCAATATCACCGCCTACTGGCGCGGTTACCGCGAATACCGCGCCGACGGCGTGACCGATTCGCTGCCGCGGATGCTGGGTGTCCAGGCGGCCGGAGCGGCACCGCTGGTCAACGGTGCTCCGGTCAGCCATCCGGAGACCATCGCCACCGCCATCCGGATCGGCGCGCCCGCGTCCTGGAACGGTGCCGTGGCGGCCAAGGAGGAATCCGGTGGCGCGTTCCGCGCGGCCACCGACGAGGAGATCCTGCACGCCTACCGCCTGGTGGCGGCCGAGGAGGGCGTTTTCGTGGAGCCCGCGTCGGCGGCGAGTGTCGCGGGTGTGCTGGCCGCGCACGCCGAGGGCTGGCTCGAACCCGGGCAGACCGTGGTCTGCACGGTCACCGGCAACGGCCTCAAAGACCCCGATACCGCGCTCCTCGGTATGCCCGAGGTGCAGGCGATCGCGGTCGACCCGGTGGCCGTGGCCGCCCGACTCGAGCTGGCCTGACGGTGGAAACCCGCGAAAGCCGGCTGATGTCCCCGACCCTGCCCGCCGGTCTCACCGTTTCGGTCCGGGTGCCCGCGTCCACCGCGAATCTGGGTCCCGGTTTCGATTCCCTCGGGATGGCGCTGGGAATCTACGACGAGATCGAGGTACGCAGCACCGAATCCGGGCTGAACATCGAGGTGGCGGGCGAAGGCGCCGACGAGGTGCCCTGGGGGCCACAGCATCTGGTGGTCCGCGCGATCGAACGCGGGCTGGAAGCCGCCGGGATCTGGGCCGACGGCCTGGACGTGGTGTGCCGTAACGCGATTCCGCACTCGCGCGGATTGGGGTCCTCGGCGTCGGCCGCGGTCGGCGGGCTGGCCGCCGGCTGCGCGCTGGCCGCGCAGTTCGATCCGGCCCTGGCCGTCGACTCCGATCGGCTGGTGCAGCTCGCCGCGGAATTCGAAGGGCATCCGGACAACGCGGCCGCCAGTGTGCTCGGCGGAATCGTCGTGTCCTGGACCGAGACCGGGCCCGGCCCTGATACCGATATCGCCGCGCCGCAGCGTCTCTACCGGGCTGTTCGTCTCGACCCGCATCCCTCGCTGCGCCCGGTGGTGCTGATTCCCGAAGAACGGTCCTCCACCGCGCAGACCCGCGGTCTGCTGCCCGACCTGGTCCCGCACCGCGACGCCGCGTTCAATGTGAGCCGGGCGGCGCTGTCGGTGGTCGCGCTGACCCAGCGGCCGGATCTGCTGCTCCCCGCCACCGCGGACCGATTGCACCAGACCCAGCGCGCCCCGGCGCTGCCGCTCACCACCGCCTGGATCGAGCGTCTGCGGGGCCACGGGATCGCGGCGATGGTATCGGGCGCCGGACCCACCGTGCTCGCCCTTGTGACCAGCGTTTTTCCCGAAGAACTGCGCGTGCAGGCGGCCGCGGACGGTCTCCGCGTCGTGGAGCCGGGGCTCTCCGAGGGCGTCCAGATCAGCTGACGGGCGCGTCCGCCTTGCCGACCTTCGTACTTGCCCGCTATCCTGGGCAAGTCCGTACATCGCGCGCATCAGACGCCGGTGCTTCATCAGGGCAATCGCTCCAGCAGGCTCCAGGCTCGAGCCCTCATGCCATGGGGGTGCCGCGCAGCCGCTCAACTGGAATGATCTCTTCCACCTTTTTCAGCGGTGGCGAAGCACCCGGTCCCGGAGGGGCAGGCGATACGGCTACAAATCCGAGTCCGGCAGCGAGATCGGGCTACGGAACGAACCCTCGACACAGCACACGGCCATCGAGGGAAGGAAAGGATCTCCGTGACAGATACGGACCTGCTCGCGACACCCGGGGTGGCATCCGACTCCGAACCCTCGGGCAACCGCGAAAGTGACTCCGGACAGATTTCTTCGAAGATGAGCGAAAATACCGACATCGGATCGGGGCTGACTGGAATGTTGTTGCCGCAGTTGCGCGCACTGGCAGGGGAACTCGGAATTCGGGGCACCTCCGGTATGCGCAAGGGTGATCTCATCGCCGCCATCAAGGAAAACCAGGCCGGTAGACCCGCCGCCGCGGAACGCAACACCCGCGCGAAGTCTGCCAAAGAACGTAAAACCGCAGACCAGCCCGTTGAGGCCGGGACCGCGGCGCCTGCCGTCGAGGCCGCGCCCGCCGCCGCGCCGGCTCCGGTCGCGGAAGCACCCGCCGTGGATACCGCCGCGAACAAGGATTCGGCGGCCACGGAAAAGGGCAAGACCACCCGGGCCGCCACCAACGGCACGGCCACCGCCAACGGCGCCGCAGGCAACGCCGCGGAGTCCGATTCCGGCGCCAAGCCCGAAGGCAGAGCCGACAACAAGCCGGCCGAGGGCTCCGAGGATTCGGGCCGGGATTCCGGCCAGCGTGGCCGTGGCCGCCAGCGT